>JBBSLV010000030.1:0-16167 GCA_038233535.1 Tepidisphaerales bacterium
GGACCGGCCACGCCCGCCGCGATGCCGATGCTCACGAACACGCCGGTGCCGATGATTGAGCCCAAGCCCATCATCGTCGCCCCGAACACACCCAGCTCGCGCTTCAACACGGGCGGGGGCGTGGTCGTCTGGGCGTGCGGCGCGGCGCTCGTCATTGTCTGGTGATTCCTTCCGTGGGCCTCGAAGGTTGCCGGCGTTGCCACGGCGCCGTGATCGCGAGGGTCGCGCCCGGGCTGAAGAGGTTCACGAACAGCGTGCGGCCGTCCGGCGAAAAGTTCACCCCGGTCAGCTCCGTCGAGTTCTGGGCGTTGCGGGCGAGTGGGTAGAGCTGCCCTTCGGGAGTGACGCCCACGAGAAACTGTTTTTCCGCGGCCTTGGCGCCCACGCCATCCTCGGCCAGCACCAGATCGCCCCACGGGGCGACCGTCAGGTTATCGGCATTCTCGACGAGGCTGCCGTCGTTGGGTTCGATGAACAGCTCCAACTGCGCAGGAGCCTCGGCGGCGCGATGCGTGCCCTCATGCGGCGAGGGGACGTATCGCCATACCTGCCCCTTCTTCGCAGGCCCGCCGTTCGTGCAGGCGAAGTAGATCGCATCGTTGCCGTACCACATCCCTTCGCCGCGCGCGAATCGCGCCGCGCCGCTGGCGAAGCCGCGCTGTCTGAGGTTGTCGAGCGGGCTGTCGATCTCGTCCACGTCCATCCACGCGACGGCCATGCGGTCGCCGACGCGGATCGTCGGAGCCGGCCAGTTTCGCGTGTCCAGCGACGGTGTGTCGATGACGACCAGCGCCTGCAACCGCCCGCCCGCCGCGAGCTTGCCCGGCACTTCGGGGATGAAGCGGTAGATCAGCCCGTCGTCGCGGTCTTCGGTCTGGTACACGATTCCGCTCTTTGGATCGACGGCGATTGCCTCGTGGTTGAATCGGCCCATCGCCTTCAGCGGCATCGGGTCCGCCAGTCGGATCTCGGCCGAGGCGGGCACCTCGAAGTTATAGCCATGGTCTTTCTCCAACCCGTCGTCACCCGCGCGGAGAACAGTCTCTTCGCACGTGATCCAGCTGCCCCACGGAGTCGGCCCGCCGGCGCAGTTCCGCACGGTTCCGGCCAGGCTGAGGAACTGCCGTTCCAACCGGCCGGTGCGGGTATCGTAGACGAGCGTGCTGGTTCCGCCCAAGCCGGGGTTCTTGCCCCCGCCTCGGTCGTAGAGCCGATCAGGGTTGAGCAGGCTCAGGAGGTCGCTCTTGGGTCCGAACGGGCTGGAGGCGTGGTCCTTGGGCAGCAACTCATGGTTGCGGACGATGACAGTCGTCCCGCCCGGCCCCGCGAACGCCGCCGTGCCGTCGCAGTTACCGGGCACGCGCAGCCCGTCGTCCATCCGCTCGCCTTCGCGAGAGATGACTCGGTAGGAGAAGCCTTCGGGGAGGTCGAGAATCCTGTGCGGGTCGGGCACCAGCGGGCCATATCCCACGGCGCGCGTGGTCGGTCCGGTGGCGGCGGGGGGTGCGTTAGCGGTCGCTCTGGCGGATGAAAAATACGATCTCAGGCCGGCGAATCCGAGCGTTGTCGCGCCCGCAACACCCAGAAAGTTGCGTCGAGTGAGGTTCTGGTAAGCCATAGTCGGCGAACCCTATACGTCGTGCCTTAAGGGCATGTTAAGCGCACGTGTCTCATCCGTAAATGAGGTACTGATTGTCAAACGTGCCGTCTGCCCGGCAGTCGATGACAGCGAACCCCTCCTCGGTATCCACATCGGGCCCGCGCCACTTCGCCCGCGCCGGTCAGCCGTTGCCTGCTCGTTCTGACCGCACGCGGTTACCAAGCCCCATCATCACGATGCTCCCCCCGCGATGGCAGACCAGGATCTCTACTCCGGCGTGATCCGCCTCCACGGCCTGCATCACGTCCTGGACGTGAGCTTCAACGAAGATCAATCCCGCGTCCGCAAGGGGTCACGGTGCGGAAAACCTCTCACGCCTGCGCCGGCTGACCGCCAATCTCCTGCGCCTTAACCCGACCAACCGGAGCATCCGCAGCCAACGAAAACGCTGCGGCGGGTCCGATGAATATCTCTTCCCAACCCTGCTTCGCGGCCTGAATCCCGCATAGCGATAGCAAAAAGCACTACTACATGCGAAAGCCCTGAGGAGGCGGGGCGTCGGGGGCCATGAATTCCTGGCGGATTCTCGTGGTCTCGCGGCGGATGGTGTCGGTGTCGGCGCCGCGGTCGAATAACACCAGCCGGGCGAGGGCAACGGCGGCCTCGGCTTCCTCGAAGACGATCCCGTCGGCGCCGGCGGATTCCAGGTCCGGGCGCTCGCGCAGGTAGCGGGCGCGGACGAAAATCTTCATGTCCGGGTTGATCAGCTTCGCGGTGGCGATCAGGGCTTCGCGGTTGGCCGAGTGGGGGAGCGTGATCAGCAGGTGTGTCGCGCGGGCCAGCGCCTGGTGCATCACCTCGATGTTGAACGCGTCGCCGTAGATCGCGGCGCGATCCTCGCGCGTGAGCGACTCGATCGTGTCCATGTTCAGGTCGACCACGACCGTGCGCAGGCCGCCCGATTGGAGGATCGAGTCGACCGACTGCCCGACGGGGCCGTAGCCGACGATGACGGCAACCGGCTCGTCCGAGCGCTCGATCAGCGCCCCGGCCTGGTCGTTCATGCGCGTCTCCCGCCGTTTCACGCGGCGGTTGAGCAAGCGCGACAGCGCGGGCCGGGCGTCGATCGCGCGCTCAATCGGGCCGATGAACCGGAACACGATGGGGTTGAGCGTGATCGACACGATCGCGCACGCGACAAGCACGTTGTGGCCGGCGTCGCTCATCAGCCCGTGCTGGCGGCCGACCTCGGAGAGGATGAACGAGAACTCCCCGATCTGCGCCAGCCCCAGCGCGACGGTCAGCCCGGTGCGCAGCGGGTAGCCGATGATCGCGACGATGACCAGCGCCGCCAGCGGCTTGCCGATCATCACGATCCCCAGCCCGGCCAGCACCATGAGCGGGTCGCTGATCAGGAACATCGGATCGAACAACATCCCGACCGACGTGAAGAACAGCACGGCGAACGCGTCGCGCAGCGGGAGGGCGTCGGCGGCGGCCTGCTGCGAAACCGGCGACTGCCCGACGACCATGCCGGCAAGAAACGCGCCCAGCGCCATCGACGCGCCGAACACGTAGGCCGCCCCGGCGGCGATGGCGATCGCCATCACCAGCACGGTCAGCGTGAACAGCTCGCGCGAGCGCAGCTTGGCCACGCTCACCATGATCCGGGGAATCACTTTCGAACCGATGACCAGCAGAAGAGCGACGAATGCGCCCAGCTTGGCCAGCGAGATCAGCAGCGTGAGCCACAGCGGCGTGCGCGCCAGCACGGGCGCCAGCGCCGGGGAGGGCGCCGTGGTCGCCCCCGCCGCGCTCAATGGACCGCCTGCGGCCTCGCCCAATGCCGGGATCAGCACGAGCACGATCACGGTGAAGATGTCTTCGACGATCAGCCACCCCACGGCGACGTGGCCGGCGGTGGTGTCGAGCACGCGGTTGTCGGTCAACACGCGGATCAGCACGACCGTGCTCGCCACGGCCATGGCCATCCCCAGCACCAACCCGTCCTCCGGCGTCCACCCGAAGGTCATGGCGACGGCGACGCCCAGCAGCGTGGCAACGAGGCTCTGCCCGATCGCCCCGGGCACCGCGACGCTGCGCACGGCGAGCAGATCGCCCAGATGGAAGTGCAGCCCCACGCCGAACATCAGCAGGATGACCCCCAGCTCCGCCAGTTGCGGCGCGAGTGTCGGATCGCCCACGAACCCCGGAGTGAACGGCCCGATCACCACGCCCGCCAGCAGGTAGCCGACGATTGGCGACAGCCGCAGCGACTGCGTGATCAGCCCCAGCACCCATGCGGCGGTGAAGGCGGCGGCGATCAGCGAGATGAGCGGGATGTTGTGCATTGGCAGACTTCGTTTATGCGCAGCGCATGGCGGCGTCAACGGCTGGTCGTGGGAAATCCGGGGAACGCGCGCCTTTAGTACGGCGTGACGAACGACGTGAAGCACGGTGAGTTACAGCAGCGCGACGCCCACGGTGCGCTGCGCGATGCCGCGGCGCGGCTCGAAGATCAATCGCCCGCCGACGCCGCCGACGCACTGGCGGCGATGCCGGTCCAGGAGGCGGTGGAGGTCGCGGAGTACGTCGACCCGCGCACGGCGGCGGCGATCTTCGCCGCCAGCGACGCCGGGCGCGCCGCCGACCTGATCCGCGCCATGCACCCGCCTGAGGCGTCGATGGTCCTCTCGGCGATGGACCCCGACGACCGCGTCGACGTGCTTGCGCACCTGTCCGTTGAACTGCATGACGAGCTTGTCGGTGAAATGAACCTGCTCGAGGCGACGGAGGTCCGCCGACTCGAGCAATACCTGCCCGACACGGCCGGCGGGATCATGACCACGCAGGTGACGGCGCTGCCCGAGCAGTTGACCATCGCCGAGGCCACGGACGCGCTGCGCCGCATCAGCCGCGAACAGGAGCAGGTGTATTACCTCTACACCGTGGACGACCGCGGGCGGCTGAGCGGCGTGGTGTCGATGCGCGACTTGATCCTCGCGCCGCCGGACGCGCCGCTGTCGCGCATCGAGCGGCGCGACGTGGTCACCGTCCCGGCGACGATGGACCAGGAGGACGTCGCGCGGCTCATGGGCCGTTTGGGGTATGTCGCGCTGCCCGTCGTCGACGACGACCGGCGCCTGCTGGGCATCATCACTGTCGACGACGTCGTCGACGTGATGGAGGAGGAGGCGACCGAGGACGTGCAGCGCCTCTTCGGCGCCGGACCCGAGGAGCGGCTGAGCAGCCCTTGGAGTTACAGCTTCAAGCGGCGGATCGTGTGGCTCGAGGTGAACCTCGTGACCGCGTTTATCGCTGCGTCGGTTGTCGGGCTGTTCGAGGCGACGATCGCGCAGATCGCGATCCTGGCAATGTACATGCCCATCGTCGCCGGCATGGCCGGCAACGCCAGCGCGCAGGCGATGGCCGTCGCCATTCGCGGGATCGCGATGGGGGAAGTCGATCGCAAGCTGCTCGCGCGGGTGCTGAAGCGCGAGCTGATCGTGGGGTTGCTCAGCGGATTGTGCATCGGCGCGTCGGCGGTGGTGATCTCAATGCTTTTTCACTACCAGCACGGGTTGATGCTCGGCGTGCTCGCGGGCGCCGCACTGCTCGTGAATCACACGCTGGCAGCCGCGTGGGGCGCGGCCGTCCCGATCGCCATGAAGCGGCTGGGGTTCGACCCGGCGCAGTCGGCGACGATCTTCACCACGACGCTGACCGACATGGTCGGGTTCTTCACGCTGCTCGGGCTGGCGACGCTGTCCATCCGGTGGTTAACGTGAGGCACGCGCCCCGCGGGCTCCCGCCCGAGGCTATAAGCTGCCGCACGGGGGAGGGGCTGTGGGGAGTCCGACAGGTTGTAGCCGCCGGGGGGAGCCCGCGGATTCATTAAAGCGCTCCGTTTACTCGTCCGTAACGCATCCCTCGCTGGCGCTTTTCACATTCTTCACGTATTTGTAGAGCGTGCCGCGCGTCACCTTGCACGGTGGGCGCTTCCAGGACGAGCGACGGCTCGAGAGTTCAGATTTGGACACGAGCAGGTCGAGCGTGTTTTTGTCGGCGTCGATGGCGACGCGGTCACCGGTCCGTGCCAGCGCGATGGGCCCGCCCTCGATCGCCTCCGGCGTGACGTGCCCGATGATGAAGCCGTGGCTTCCGCCGCTGAACCGGCCGTCGGTGAGCAGGGCAACGTCGTTGAGCAAGCCATAACCGGCAAGCGCGCTGGTGGGGGTGAGCATCTCCGGCATGCCCGGCCCGCCTTTGGGGCCTTCGTAGCGGATGATGATCACATCGCCTTTGGCGATCTGCTTCTGCTCCAACCCGGCGAGCATTTCTTCCTCGGAGTCGAAGACCTTGGCCGGGCCTTCGAAGCGCGTGCCTTCCTTGCCGGTAATCTTCGCGACGGCGCCGTCGGGCGCGAGGTTCCCGCGCAGGATGCGGATGTGGCCGTCCCGCTTGATCGGGGTCGCGAACGAGTGGACGATCTGCTGACCCTCTTTCAGACCCGGCAAGTCCTTCACGTTCTCCGCCAGCGTCCGGCCGGTGACGGTCTTCTGTGATCCGTCGATCATTCCCTTCTCGATCAGAAGCTTGATGACCGCCGGCACGCCGCCCGCGGCGTGGTGGTGGTCCATGAAGTACTTTCCGCGGGGACGGAAGTCCGAGAGCAGCGGGGTCTCGTCGCTGACGGTCTGCCAGTCATCAATCGTGAGGTCGATGTCGAACGACCGCGCCATGGCGATCGAGTGCAGCACGGCGTTGGTCGAGCCGCCGAGGACGATGGTCAGCCGCATGGCGTTGATGAACGACTGGCGGGTGACGATGTCGCGCGGTTTGAGGTCGAGCTCGAGCAGGTTGCGGATGGCCGCGCCGGCGCGGACGCATTCGTCGATCTTCTCCGGCGCGTCGGCCGGGGCGCACGAGGAGTAGGGAAGCGAAAGCCCAAGGCACTCGATGAACGAGGACATCGTGTTGGCGGTGTACATCCCGCCGCACGCGCCCTGGCCGGGGCAGCTCTTGCCGAGGATTTCCTTGCGCTCGGCCTCGTTGATCCGACCGGCGAGGCTTTGGCCGTAGGCCTGAAACGCGCTGACGACATCGAGCTTTTCCTCCGTCCCGCGGACCTTGGCGCAGCCGGCGCGAATCGTCCCGCCGTAGACCATGATGGACGGGCGATTGAGCCGGCCCATGGCCATCACCGTGCCGGGCATGTTCTTGTCGCACCCGGGAAGGGCGACGAGCGCGTCGTACCACTGCGCCCCCATGATGGTCTCGATGGAGTCGGCGATGAGGTCGCGCGACTGGAGCGAGAAGCTCATGCCGTCCGTGCCCATCGAAATGCCGTCCGACACGCCGACGGTGTTGAAACGCATGGCGACCATGTCCGCCTGCTCGACCCCGCGCTTCACGTGGTTGCCCAGGTCCGCCAGGTGCATGTTGCAGGGATTGCCGTCGTACCAGACCGCCCCGATGCCGACCTGCGGCTTATCAAGGTCGGACCACGAAAGCCCGGTGGCGATGAGCATCGCCTGCGAAGCTCCCTGGCTGGCGGGCTGGGTGATGCGCGAGGAATACTTGTTCAACTTCTCGCCTGTAGCGGCGGCGGTGTTGTGGGGGGTGGCGGTGGTCATAATGCTTCTGTGGTGTAACCGAATCAACCGCGCCGAACGAACCCGGCGCGAAGGGCGGTGAGTGTATCATTTTCGCGGCCCCTTCACACCCGAGGGGGCGGGAGAATCAACATCGGGATCGTATCCGCCGAGATGATATAATCGTGGAATGAGCACGGTCGAGGAGATCAAGTCAGCGATCGAGAAGCTTTCGCCCAAAGAGCGGGAGAAGCTCGAACTATGGCTGCACGGGCCTGACGACGACGAATGGGACCAGCAGATGAAGGCGGACGCCGCCGCTGGGAAGCTTGATCGCATCATTGCGGAGGTCGACGCAGAGATTGACGCGGGAAAGCTACGGGACATGCCGTGACCGGCAAAACCACGGCCGGAACGCCCCGCGCAATGCGAGTTACTTGATCGCGTTGGCCTCGATGACCAGGTACAGCTGCTTTGCGCTGTCGGCGCTGGCGGGGTCGAAGGTCATGCCGCTGATGAGGATTTTCTTGCCGGCGGGGATGCGGGCGGTCGTGCTGAATTGCTGGGCGGCGATGCGGGCGCGTCGGCCGAGCGTGGTTTCGATCGGCTGCGTCGTCGGTCCTTCCTTGGCCAGGGCGCGCGGGTCGGGGAGAGGTGCGGCATCGTCGATTTCGCTGACGATGCTGTGCAGGTCGAGGGAGATCAGCTTGCCGTCACTGAGCACCTGCGGCGTGACCTGTAGCGCCACGCCGCTCTGCACGGTCGCCGTCTGGATCTGGTAACCCACCGCCTGCGTGCCGACGACCGGCTCCATTCCGATGATGACCGTGTTGGCCCGACCTGACGCGACATGCACCGTCTGCCCGCTGAAGCCGAGCGTCTGCCCGCGCGCATAGACATTCGCCCCGGCCAGCAGCGCGTCGGAAACTTCCCTGAGCGTCGCGGCGGCCGCACCGTCACCCGGTTTGCCGGCGATGGCGCTCAATTCCTCGGGCGTGAAGTGCACCCAGTAGGCCTGCACGCTGACCATGTGCGTGCCGCCGCCTTCTTCGCGGATACCGTTGAGCAGCTCTTCGATCTGCTTCTGGTTGGCGGCCGTCTGCGAGACGACGAGGCGCGAGCCGATGGAACGCAGGCTTCCGATCTCGCCGCCGGCATCGCGCCAGGATTCGGGGTCGACGGTGCCCATGACGAGCTGCGCGACCGACTCCGCCGTTGCCGGCGCTTGTGCTGGACTGCCGTAATCCGGTGCCGCCATGCCACCGGCGGTAAGGGATCCTTTGGCGGCCGTGGCGCCGGTGAATGCATCCTCACTCGGCAGGCGTGTCGCCGGGACCATCGCGGGGGTGAGCGGGTAGTCCCGCGGCACGCGGAACAGGTCCGTCAGATCATACGTGCGGATGACCGTCTTCTCCGAATCGACCGGCGTCCCCGACGTCGGCGCGAGCTGCGCGCGCAGCGCGGCGGGGGCACAGACGATCAACATCAGCGCGATGAAAACTGTTCGACGAAACATGGCGGAACCTCCAGCGGTTAGAACAGGTGTTGAAGCTCGGTCTGCACGGCGCGCACCTCGGCGTCGATCGACGAGCGCGTGCGGGCCGTGTTGATGAATAGGGTGGCTTCCTGGCTTGGGCAGGACAGCAGCGCGGCGAGCGCCTCGCGGCGGTGGCGGTTGGTGTCAACCATCCGGCGAAGGGCTTGGCTCACGTCGGGCCGGTTGCATAGCGTTCCCAGCGACTTCGCGGCCGCGAATCGGCGGTCGACCCGCGCGTCGTCCAGCGCGGCGATGAGCTTTTCCACGGGCGGGTTCGAGGAACCATGCAGCGCCGCCAGCGCGTCGTCGCGCATCGCGTCGTTCAGCACCATCGCGAGAAACGCGGTGACGGCCGGCTCGGCGCCCAGCGCCAGCAACTGCCCGATTGCCTCGCGCCGCGGCCCGGGCTGCGACGTGCGGGCGAGGGCGACGAGCGGCTCGATCCCACCGAGACGCGCGACGCCGACCATCGCCTCGGCGGCGAACGTCGGGTCTCGCGCTGCGCGGGTGAGCCAGGGTGCCGATGCAGGCCCGCCCAATTCCCCGAGCAGCCGGATCACGGCGCGGCGGCGACCATCCTGATTCGTGGTGGCGAATGCCAGAGCCAGTTCCTGTTCGACGGGATGCGTTCGCAGCCGTCGGAGTGACGCCACGGCGGCGGCGTAGTCGTCGTCGGCAGCCGCGTCGATCGCGTCGCGCACCGCCGCCCGCACGTCGACGATCGGGCTGGACGGCGTCAGCACGGCCAGCATTTCGCGCGGGGTCGGCACCTGCGCCATGATCGCGGCACGAGGTATTGGGGACGGCGCCGGATGCGTGGGGATCGGTGTCGGATGCGGTTGTGGCGGGGATTCGATGACTCGTGGCTGTGACGGAATCGGCACGTGTCGCGCCATGTCGACCGGAACCCGCCCGTCCTGCGTCCGGATGAACCAGGTTCCTCCAACCACCAGCACGACCACCGCCGCTGCCGCCAGCCATCTGATCCGCGGAGTGTGTGATGTTTCTTCCAGTGGCATGGGCGTCTCGCCCATGTTCTTAAAAACGCATGGGCGGGACGCCCATGCCACTGGAAAGTCACACGCTCTCGAGATGCTGCGCGGGCGCGTTTCGCTCACATCGCGCCACTGCTGCCGCAGCCGCGTCAGTGACTGCGGCGGGGGCTCGGGCCAGCGCGCCTGATCGAGCAAGGCGTCGAGCCGGGGGTCGAGGTTGTCGTCGTCGTCAGTGCTGCGCACGTTCATTGCCGAAGTAGGGGGCCAGTTGCCGCTTGAGTTCACCGCGGGCGAGCGACAGGTTCGTCCGCGCGTTTTGTTCCGTGATGCCGAGCATCGCCGCGGCCACGGTGGTGCTGAGGCGTTCGTACGCGACGAGCACGATCACCTCGCGCTGGCGCGGCGGGAGCGTCGAGACGCACCGCGCCACGCGTTCGGCCAGCTCCCCCGCCGCTGCGTGGGCGGATGGATCGGCGGCGCGTGTGTCGGCGACGTCGTCGGGCATCGCACGGGCGCATCGCGGGCGCAACCGCAGGTCGTCACGAAAGACGTTCACGACAATCTGGAAGAGCCAGCTCCGGAACGACGCGTCCCCGCGGAATCGTTCCCGCGCCGCCGCCGCGCGGACGAGCGCTTCCTGCACGAGCTCTTCGCCCGCGGGCGCGTTGCCCGTGAGGCGGATCGCGAAGCGCAGCGCCCCGTCCAGATGGTCCAGCATCAAACGGTCAAAGGTCTGCCGGTCCACCATGCCCGTCGCGCCGCTTGGGTCGTCTTCAGCTTCTGCACCATGAGACGAGGATGGGGCGGGATTGTTAAAGGCAGTAGGCAGTAGGCAGAAAAAATGATTCACTTCTCTGCCCGCTGCCTACTGCCTACTGCCCGCTATTTATGCAGTTCCGCCATGAGATGTTTCAGCTCCGGCAGGATGAGCCGGGTCATCGCCAGCTCGACGCCCTTGGTCGAGCCGGGCATGGCGAAGAGAATCTGTCGCCCGCGCGCGATCCCGCCTGCGGCGCGACTCAGCATCGCGCCGCTGCCGATCTGCTCCCAACTGAGCATGCGGAACAGTTCGCCGAAGCCCGGGAGCGGCTGATCGAACTGCTTTTCGATCACCGCGATCGTCTGGTCGCGCCGGCTGATGCCCGTGCCGCCGTTGGTGAGGATGACGTCGATGTCGGGGGCGCCCAGCAATTCGAGCAGCCGCGCTTCGATCGCCGCCGGGTCGTCCTTCAGGATCGCGTGCCGCGCGACAACGTGCCCGTGCGATTCGAGGAGCCGGCGGATCGTTCGGCCGCTGGTGTCGGTGGCTTCGGTGCGCGTGTCGCTGAGGGTCAGCACGGCGCACCGCGCGACCTGCGACTTGGCGGACTGAATGTGCTGGTCGTAAGCCATCAGTTTCGCGGCAATTTAGCATGATCCGGAACGCTTGCGATAATCGCGGCCTCCTTCATTGCACGCGCCAGGTTTTCCCCGTCCTATAAGATGGCCGTCCGATAAGACCGACCGATGCGCATTTGAGATCCGTGAACGGTTTGGAAAATGGGTCGTTTTGGTAAGATGGGTAAAGGTGAACGCGCGAGAATTGCAATGGGAATCGGAAAGTTCTGCCGGGGTGAATGGATCAATGCGACATAAGTAATGATGAATGCCTTATTTAAGATGATTAATGATTTCTCTTCAGCCTTCAAGAAACGCGCGAAAGAGCGTCGATAGCAAAAGGGTCAGTGGTTCAAGGCGATGGAGTCGCCTGCCGTCAGTCAGAGTTTTGCCAACTCAGAGTTTTGCCAACAAGGGTGTCGCCATGAGCGGTATTAACGGCGTCGGACACAATTCGCCGGTCCAGAAGATCGTCAGCAACCCGATTCAGAAGTCGATCCCCTCCGACGGTCCCAAACACACGGGGGCGTCCGACAAGGTCGAGCTGTCGGGGATGTCGCATCTGCTCAAGAGCCTGAAAAACAACGACGTCCGCATGGAGAAGGTCGCCGACATCAAGGCGCAGATCGAAGCCGGCACGTACGAGGATGGTGCGAAGATGGACGTTGCCGTCGATCGCATGCTCGATGATCTGATGAAGTGACGCTTTTACGCCGCGGAGGAGTGGGGGAACAGCGACTCGATGTTCGGTGCCGTCGCCGTTGCGCCGGGGCTCATATGCCCGCTCATTGCGCGTTGCGCTTCAGCCGCGGCCGGACCGTGCCCTCGGCCGGGGTACACCTTTGCCGGCACGCCCATCGCCATGGCGCCGGGGGGGACGTCGCTGATGACCAGGCTGTTGGCGGCGATGCGCACGCCGTCCCCGATCATGATGTCGCCGAGGATGACCGCCCCGCAGCCGATGAACACGTCGTTTCCGATCGTGGGGGCGCCGCCGATCATGTTGGTGCCGATCGTGACGTTGTGCATCACGCCGCACCCGTCCCCGAACGTCGCCTGCGGGTGCAACCCGACCATGCCGGCATGAATGATGCGAAACCGGCGCCCGACGACCATCCGCCGGTCCATCGACACGCCGCTGATCATGGGCATGACGATCGCCAGCGCTCCGTAGGCCTTGCCGCAGATCCAGCGGGCCGGCTTAAGCCGCAGGTGCAGCGCCCAGATCCCGAACCGGTAGTGCAGCAGCGCCCACATCGCCCGATCCGACCAGCGCCGGCCATGCGTCTGATAATCTTCGCGAATGCGTTCAAACATGCGGTGCGTCATCCCGGAATGGGCAGTTCCTCGAACCGTTCATCGGCAAACAGGGGGCAACGCTGAACCCTGACCCTGAACCCGTCCGATCCTGCCGCCACCAACAAGCATCGCACCCGTCCCGTCGCACGCAGCACAAACCTTTGGCGGTTCGTGCCGCGTGCGACTACAATGATTCCGCGTGTGGTGAGGCTTCCTCGCCGCGCGACAACGGCGCCCGCGCCCCGATGATCGACAACATGAGTGACGTGCCGCGGTTTGAAGGAGTATCTGAATGGCTTGGAGTCTGCTGATCGCGCAAACCGTGCCGGTCGGCGAATACATCAGCGTTTGGAAGGTTCTGCCCGTCCTGATCCTGCTGTTGATCTGGGCGCGGCTGCTCACCTGGATGGACAAGGATGCGCCCACGGTCCTATTGCCGCGTGACCTGATCAACTCGGGCATGATCCTCGGGTTGATCGCCGGCTTCGGTTTGTTCCTCATGCTGCCGGGGTTCGTCGTCGCCTTTGCCGTGCTGTTTCTCATCATGGCGATCGAGGCCGGCGTGTACCTGGGCTGGCGCAACAGCAAGGCGGGGCTGGGCGACCTTCAGGCGCAGTTCAAGGGCTGGATCAGCACCATCGGTCGGAAGGACAAGGAAATCGTCGCGCCGCAAGGCGACGTGCTGCTGATCAACAAGGCGGGCAACCCGCTGCAAGCGCCGCCGGCCGATGACGAGCAGCGCCCGGCGTACGACGTGGTGCAGCAGATTCTCACCGAGCCGCTGCGGCGTTTCGCCGAGCGCGTCGATGTCGCGCAGGCGGACGGCGCCTGGGCGGTGCGCTACGCCGTCGACGGGTTCCCCTACGCCTCGGTCACCCTCGACCGCGCGCAGTCTGACGCGGCCATCACGTACGTGAAGGCCGTTTCGGGCATGAACATGGACGAGAAGCGCAAGCCGCAGACGGGGCACATGAAGGTGCTCGTCGACGGAAAGCGGCGTGAGCTGGAGATCCAGACCGCCGGCAGCGCCGCCGGGGAGCAGATGCGGATCTTCATCGATCAGAAGAAGCAGCACGACCGCAAGCTCGACGAGCTCGGGTTCAGCGATCAGCAGCTCGAGCAGCTCCGCGAGTTGATCGCCGACCCTTCGGGTCTGGTGCTCGTCGCCGCGCCCAAGGGGCAGGGGCTTACCAGCGCGCTGTACGGCATTCTCCGGGCGCACGATGCGTTTCTCACCCACATCCACACGCTGGAACCCGACCCCGACCTCGATTTGGAAGGCATTACGCAGAACGAGCTGCCCAAGGCCGCCACCCCCGCCGAAGACGCCAAGCAGGTCGCGTGGGTCATCAGCCAGGAGCCGGAAGTCATCATGATCAGCCGGCTGGAGGATTCCAAGGCGGCGATCGAGCTGGCGAACTTCGCGGCGGAGAAGCGCGTGTATGTCGGTTTCCGCGCCGGGAGCACGCAGGACGCGCTGGCCATGTGGCGCAAGCTGATCGGCGACGACCGCAAGGCGATGAAGAACCTGAAATACCTGATCAGCGGCCGCGTGATGCGCAAGCTGTGCGCCGCGTGCAAGGTGGGGTACACGCCCGACCCCGGCACGCTCCGCAAGCTGAACATGAACCCGGAAAAAGTCGGGAAGCTTTACCAGGCGCGCACCACCCCGCTGGTGGATCAAAAGGGCAACCCGATTCCCTGCGAGTTCTGCCGCGAATTGCAGTTCAAGGGGCGCACCGGCGTGTTCGAGACGATGCTCGTCGATGACGACGTCCGCCAGATCATCGAAGCGGGCGGCTCGAGCAGCCAGCTCAAGAGCACGTTCCGCAAGCAGCGCGGGAAGTATCTGCAGGAGCAGGCTTTGGCCAAGGTCGAGGCGGGCGAAACAAGCGTGCAGGAAGTGCTGCGCGTCATGAAGGCCGAATCGCCCGCCGCGGCGCCGGCGAGCCGGTCGGCAGCGGCGCCGGCGGCGAAAGCGCCGGCACGAAGAGCGTAATGAGTGAACCAGCCCGTATGACAAAATCAGAATGACGGACAAATGAGCATCTTCGCCATCATCATCATCATCCTCGTCGGCGCAATCGCGTTCTTCCACTACACCCAGGGGTTCTGGAGCGCCACGATCTCGGCCATCATCGCCGTCATCGCTGCGGTGCTGGCCGTCGGGTACCACGAGACCGTCGTCCGGACGCTGCTCAAGGGCAGGATGGCCGATTACGCGAACGGGTTCGCGCTCGTGGCCGTTTTCGGGCTGACGTACCTGATTTTGCGCACGATCGTCGACAAGGTGATCCCCGGCAACCTGCGCCTCCCCGTTATTCTCGATAAGGTCGGCGCGGGGGCGATGGGGTTCGTGGCGGCCATCTTTTCCGTCGGCGTGGTCGCCGTCGCGGCACAGACGCTTCCGTTCGCCCCCCAGATTGGGGGATACGCCCGCTACGCGATGACCGAGCAGCGCGAAGCGCCCATCCAAGTGGCCGGCAAGACGCAGTATCAGGAGATTCGGATTGCCCCGCAGGTCGATGCGAACATGCTCGACGACGAGGAGGCGACGAGCACGGCGCTGTTCCTCCCCGTTGACGAGTGGCTCGTCGGCTTCGTCTCACACCTGAGCGACGGGGGGTCGTTGGCGGGCAAGCGCAAGCTCGAGGACGTTCACCCTGCCTATCTGGACGAGCTGTTCGCCCAGCGGTTGGGCATCCAGCAGGCCGCGAACCACGTCGCGACGAACGCGGTCAAGCAGCAGGTGCAGGTGGAAGGGCTGTTCCGCGCCCCGCCGGGAATCGCGCAGTTTGACGCCGACATCGGAACCTCCCGGCCAGGCGGCAAGCCGGTCTCCTACCCGCCGCCCAAGGACGGGCGGATGTACCTCGTCGTACGCGTGCAGTTCCTCGATGGCGCCGACGGGGGCAAGTCCCCGGAGCTCGTCCGGTTCAGCCCCGGCTCGATCCGGCTCGTCACCCGGTCCGAGGAGAAGGGGGCGAAGAACCACCACCCGATCGGCACGGTCGAGAACGGCGCCACGCTCTTCACCAACCGAATTGACGACTTCCTGTTCGTCGGCGAAGGCCAGTCTGCCGACCTGGCGTTCATCGTCCGCGCCGACGAGGTGCTCGAGGGCAAGACGAACAAGGTGAAGGAGGGCGTCTTCATCGAGGTCAAGCGCCTGGCCCGCGAAGATCTGAGCGGCAGGACGGTCGAGAGCGGCATCAAGCCGGACAAGGGCGTGGGCGTGCTTCGAAAGACCAGCGTCGTCACCGCCGCCAAGACCGCCGCCGCGGCGCCACCGGTGCCGGCCGCGAATGCTCCGGCGCAGGGAGACGCGGCGCCGTAGGCCTCATTTCCGCCGCTTCGCCACCGCCAGCACCAGCAGGGGCAGCAGCAGCAGGGCGACCCAGACCGCTGATCTGCCCATCACGCCCATCTGGTAGATCACCACCGGATTCCACGCGAACAGCGCCGCGGTCCACGCGCTTTCGTCGCGCCGGCGGAGGAGTCGCAGCAGCATCACGGTGATGACGAGCACACCGATCCCCGCCGGCACGATGCGGCCCGCGGGAAGCGGCGATGCAATGACGATTGCTGTCAGTTGAAGGAAGATCGCACCGCCGACAATCAGCGCTTCACTGCGCCGGCGCGGCAAGCGAATGGCGTCCGCCGGCGTGGTGGCCAGCAGCAGGGCGAGCAGGACGATAAGCGCGGCGAGCGCCGCGCCGCCGATGATGATCACGCGGGATCGGTCAGCCACCGGCACGAGGCGCA
>JBBSLV010000031.1:0-15907 GCA_038233535.1 Tepidisphaerales bacterium
CTTGCAGAATGTGGCTTACACCAACATCCTCGCAAACGCGGCCCCGCTTTTCCAACCCAAGCCACCGCGAAGGCTTACGGCTTGGGGGAAGTGCCATTCGAGGCAGTCACCTATTTGCATCGTCGATAAATAGGTGACTGTCCCAAGACAAAGAGTTGAGGCTTGGGGAAGTGCCATTCGGGACTGGATTAAAAACAGGGACGGGAGCTATTTTTATCCGCGTGGCGCCGAGCATCGCGAGCAAACGCTCCGCGCCGGCGAGCGATTCTTCGGGGGGGCGCTCGTACCACCCGAACTTGCGGGGATCGTCGGCGCCCCACGCATGCAGCGCCAGCACCGTGCCCGCGAGGTCCACGCGATTGACTTCCGGCAGCTCGTAGTCCTCAAGCGCATAATGATGCCGTTCCGTCCACATCCGAACGCACCGCCCCGGTGCCGTGCGCCCCGCGCGGCCGGCGCGCTGGTTGGCCGACGCCTTGCTGATCCATTCCAGCTCCAGCCGATCCAGCCCGCGGTTCGGGTCATAAGCGAACGCAGGCGTGCCGACTCACAGCTCTGTGCAGCCCGGGCGTATACCTCGCTCGCCGCCCCGGGGTTTCTCCTTGCCATGTGATGAGTAGTCAATCGGCAACCACGGGCGGCCGTAGTCGGATAGGAAGCTGTGACGCCCCTGTTTCATTGCTTTGAATTTCAGATCCTTACGGGGATGTCGACGGAGTGGATTCCACGACGACGCCGATCATGTCGATCGCAATCGAGCGGTCTTTCATCCCCACGCCCGGCACGATCGCCTTCGACGCCGCGGGCGGGCGCTGGGGGTCGTAGTACTTTGGCCGCAGCAGGTTGAGCTGTTTGCTTCCGTCGCCGTCGCTGACATAGTACGTGGCCTTGGCGAGGTGGCGCAGGTCGCCGCCGGCATCCTTCAGGATGCGCTGGAGCTGATCGAAAATGGACACCACCTGGGCTTCGCCGGTGCCGGGCTTTTCCGCGTATAAACCGGCGGTGTAGATCACGGTGCCGCGATTGATCCGGACGATGCGCGCGAACACCGGGGATGGTTTTACGCCCGGCGGGGTGAGGTACTCGATCTGCGGCGCGTCATCCGGCGCCGGTGGGGCGGCGGCGATCAGCTCGATCTCGATGGGCCGGTCCGACTTCCACTCGACGAATACGAGCGGGAGCTTCTGCTTGCCGAACACCTTTTCGAATTCCTTCATGACCTCCGGCGCCGCCGACATCGGGGTGAGGAAGCACTTGGCCTGAATGACATCGGTCTTGCTCGATCCGAACAGCTCCAGCGTCTTGATCAAGTTCGCGATCGTGTTCGCCGCGGCCTCGGCGGGGTTCGCGCCTTTCTCGGCCTGCCCGGAGACGTAAACGCGCGGGCCGACCGGGAGGAGGCGCGCCGCCGACGTCTGAACAGGCGGTTCCCGCTTCGCCGGCGCCACGACGTCGATCCCGAGCTTCTGCCCGTGCGGCAACGCGCCGACGACGAACGAAATCGGCGCCTTCACCCTGACAAGAGACTCGCGTGCTTGGTCGGCGATCTCCTGCGTCGACGCCGCGACGTTCACCTTGACGAGATTTGTCGGGTCACCGCCGAACTCGCTCACGATTGTCGTGACCCTGGTCATGAGCTGAACCGCATGGTCATCGGGCGAGAGAACCTGCCCGGTGTGAAGCAGCGCGATGGAGCCCGGCACGATCGCGGCGACGGTCCGGTCGCCCGCCTTCACGTACCGTACGGCCGGGTCGGCGGCGAGGAGGTTTGTGCTCAGCAGCAGGATGACGATTGGGAAAAGTCTTGATTTCATGACGGATGAGAGTCTACCGGATCGCCCTATAATGCCCACATGTCCCTGGCGCCCGCCATCCTTGATGCTCACCAGCTCGCCGGCGAGGTCAAGCGTCGCGCGAGGGAGCTGGGGTTCGACCTCGTGGGCATCGCCGGCGCCGGGCCGAGTGAGTACCGCGATTATCTGCGGAACTGGCTCGACGACGGGCAGGCGGGGACGATGCACTATTTGGCCGAGCGGTTTGATGAGCGAACGGACCCCGCGGTTTACATGCCCGGCGCGCGGAGCGTCATTTGCGTCGCGTTGAATTATCACACGTTGCTCGAACCCGTGCCCGAGACGGAGCGGGCGCACCATGGACGGATCGCGCGCTATGCGCTGGGCGGTGATTATCACGAGATCATCAAGAGTCGGCTACACGCGCTGGCCGACTGGTTGCGCGAGGCCGCGCCGGGGGCGCTGACGAAGGGTTGCGTCGACACGGCGCCGGTGATGGAGAAGGGGTTGGCCGCCCGCGCGGGGGTGGGGTGGCAGGGGAAGAACACCTGCACGATCAACGAGGGGATCGGCTCGTGGCTGATGTTGGGCGAGATCATCACGACGCTACAGCTTCCGCCGGACGAGCCGGCGACCGACCGGTGCGGCACGTGCACGCGCTGCCTCGATGCCTGCCCCACCGGCGCGATCACCGCTCCGTATCAGCTCGACGCGCGGCGGTGCATTTCATACCTGACCATCGAGCAGCGCGCCGGGGAGATTGACCCGGGGCTGGCGCCGAAGGTGGGGGACTGGCTGTACGGCTGCGACATCTGCCAGGATGTTTGCCCGTGGAACAGCAAAGCGCCGGCGACGGGTGATCCGGCGCTGTCGCCGCGATTTCCCACGGGCACGTTGGATTTGCGCGAAGTGCTGTCGTGGACGGTCGACGACTATCGCCACCGTCTTCGTCACAGCGCGATCAAGCGGGTCAAACTGCCCGTGCTCCAGCGCAACGCGCGCGTCGCGCTGCGGAACAACGGGAAGTAAGTGGCACGGGCATCCTGCCCGTGGATGCGTGTACTCACGCACATCGGGCGCAGCCCGATTCAGCGCCCCGCGCCAGCGGCTCTTCGTTTCTCATGTGATCAAGGAGAAAGATCGCTCCGCGAGGGCTGATCGCCGCTGCGCGTCGAGCGTGCGAATACGCACGTCCATGGGCAGGATGCCCATGCCACGGTGTGCGAATACGCACGTCCATGGGCAAGATGCCCATGCCACTTTATTCCGCGTCGGGGTCGTGGGAACCGTCGATCCAGTTGACCTGCTTGTTGGCCGGGAGCGGGGACTGCGGCACCATGTTGATCGCGGCCTCGCCCACGGTTTTGCTGATGGCGTTGGGGGCGGTGTACATGGCGATTTGCAGTTGCTGGTTCCACAGCTTCGCCTGGTGGTTCTCGATCTGGTTGTGCAACTGGTTCGACTGATACCCCAGCTCCAGCCGCTGCTGGCGAAGCTGAAGCACGAGCACCGCGAGGCAGAGGGAAGTCGTGAGGCAGAGGAGGAGTTTGATCATGGCTTGCCGATCAAAATGCGAGGAAGGACGAGAATAGAGGATGGAAAGGAGGCGCGTTCATTATCCTCTACTCTCCATCCTCCATCCTCGCTTTTCTTAATTTGCCGACGCCAGCGGCTTGCCGGGCAAGCGGAGCTTCATGCCGGGGATGACCACGGTCTTGTCATCGCCCTTGAGGGTTGTCTTGTTCAGATCCTGAATCGCGGCCCAGGCGTCTTCATCGCCCAGTTGGATGAGGGCGATCTTGCGGAGGCTGTCGTTGTTCTTCACCGTGTACCAATATTCCGGCGTCGGCGTGGGCGTGGGTAGGCCGGGGGTGTTGGTCGTCACGGCGGCGGCGGCGGCGCTGGTCGTGGGGAGGATCTAGGTCTTGCCGACGACGACGATGTCCGGATTCTTCGTCAGCGAGGGGTTGGCGCGGATGATCGCGTCGCGGTTGGCTTTGGTGTTGCCGCCGAGGAATCGGCCGGCGAATTTTGAGAGCGTGTCGCCTTCCTGCGCCTTGTACGGCTTCCCGCCGGCGAGGGTCGGGGCGCCATCGGGCAGCGGCGCGGGGGCGGCGGGGGGCTGCTCGGTCAAGCCGACGATCTCCTCACCGATTTGCGTTGCGACCTGTCCCAGCGAATCGGTCTGCGTCATAACCGGTGTCGTGTCTAGGTCTGACGGCTCCTGCGGCACGATCGGGTTCTCCAGCGGCAAAAGCTGCTCCTGCTGGTATGACTGGTACTGTTGATACTGCTGAGACAGCGGCTGCTGCGCGATCAGCTGCGCCGGCGCCTGCACGGGCGGCACGAGGGTCACGGGCGGCTGCTGATGCTGCGGGACGAACCCCTGCCCGCTCGGGCCGATCTGCACGATCTGCACGGGCTGCGGCCGGGGGTTAAGATCGCGCTTCGTCGGGATCGGCTGCTGCGGGGTGACCGGCGCGGGCGCGACGGCATTCGTCACCGAGGGATTGGCCGTCGGGGCGCCGGGGATGCTCAACCCCTGGCGGACGCTGCTCCCCGCCTGCGTCAGCCGCGCCTGCGGGGGCTCGGTCGTGCTGGTGAGGTGATCGGACAACAGAATCCCGATCACGATGATGAATGCGAGTCCGACCAGCAGGCCAATCTTCGTTTCGCGCGTCATGGGAGAACCTCAAGTAGGCAGCGGGCAGTAGGCAGTAGGCAGAAAAGGCAGGAAATGCTCTGCCCGCTGCCTACTGCCCGCTGCCCGCTATTGTCTTTCAACCACACGGAGCTTGGCCGAGCGGGATCGGGGGTTGCGGGCGAGTTCGTCGTCGGCGGGAGAGAGGGGCTTTTTCGTCAGGATCTTCAACAGCCCGGTCTGCTCCGCCGACCGAAACGCCAGCTTCACCATGCGGTCTTCCGTAGAGTGGAAGCTGATGACCGCAAATCGGCCGCCCGGTTTCAACGCTTTCGGCGCCCGCTCCAGCAGGGCCGCGAGGTTGGGAATCTCCTCATTCACGGCCATTCGCAAGGCCATGAACGTCCGGGTGGCAGGATCAATCTTTTCCGATCGATTTTTCCCCGGGGCTCCGCCCCGTTTCGGGATCGCGGCCCGTACAAGGTCCGCTAACTGCTCCGTTGATTTGATCGGCGAAACGCGCCGGGCATCCGCAATCTTTCTCGCGATCCGCCGAGAAAATCGCTCGTCAGCAAGCTGATAGAGCAGATTGGCGAAATCTTCCTCGCGCACCGTGTTCACGATCATCTCGGCCGTGCGCACCGTGCGCGGGTCGATGCGCATGTCCAGGGGCATGTCCTGCGCGAACGAAAGCCCGTAGCGCGCGTCAAAGAGCTGGTTCGTGCTGAGCCCCAGATCTGCGAGGATGCCGTCGACGCCGTTCATGTCCGGGTCGACCTGGCGAAGCACATCGGGCAAGTCGGCGAAGTTGGCGTGGAAGAGCCGGACGGTGCTGGTCGCGTCCTTCAACTGCGCCTGCGCAAACTCAAGGTTGCGCGGGTCTGCATCCAGGCCGACGTACGTGCCCGTCGGGCCAAGTTGCGCAACAATCGCCTTGGCGTGGCCGGCGCGGCCCAGCGTGCAGTCGACGATCATCGCGCCGGGTTTGGTGTCGAGGGCATCGAGCACCTCGGCAAGCAGGACGGGGTCATGGCCAGTCGCGGGGAGGTCCATCGGCCGCTTTATCGTGCCGCGTGGTCCGGGCTGCAACAGTGATGCGCGTGTTGATGGGTCGTGGGACGAGGGGGCAGAAAGAGATTTGCCCACGAATCACACGAATGGACGCGAATCAAGAGAAGAAAAGGCGTGCAACCGCTTGTCGTATTCGTGTTTTGGCCTTGCAATTTGGGTTACAGGAATGCAGAGTATGCCGGTCGATGGTCGACCGCGCGAGGGTTGACCGGGCGATGTGCGGCTTTGCGTTCAGTGACGATTTCCCGCGCCCGCCGCGGAAAACAGTGGCGGGGGCGGCGTTTTCGTCGGGTGCGAAGCGATACAGCAGAGTCGGGCTTCCTACCCCCTCGATTTCAGGCGAGGGCCCCATCCATGGGATGACTCCACGGTATCGCGTTTCCAGCGCGGCGGACGGTAGCTAACCCTGCCACGTCCGACGTGCCTTCGCAGTCGATACAGCACGGCCGCCGCGTTAGCCGCGGCCGTGCCTTGCCCAGTCTTCCCACAACCCGATTAAACGGGGCCGGGTAGACGGGGCATTGGTGCAGATTCCGCCGGCCGACCGCCGGCCCGGTTGGAGCGAGGCGATCCATCGCCCGGCTTCAACCCGACCGGCGGTCGATCCGCCGGAGCAATCAGGGTCGCCCCACGCGAAGCGTCACAACCCGCTCCGCTTCGGCAGACGACCACCACCGCCACGAGACCCGTCTCCACGGATCAACTACTTAAGCCGAAAACAACCTTCCGCGAACTTCAGACATCCTTGCCTTCGCGTGGCCACTGCGCGGACCTTCCGTGGTGCCGGCGCAATGCGAGCGTTTCGGTCATGGCGGTGAACTATTCACTTTTGAACTTCCAGTGAGAAACCCATCCTTCCCTGGAGGTGTCTCTCGCATCCGGCCGCGCTTCAAACTTGCGGCGCTCTGAGTTGTGATCCCGACTTCCCTCGGGAGTCGGCCGACATATGTCATCGGCCTGGTCTCATCGATTCGTCCCGGCGTACTACAAACTTTGCCGGGCTTGTTTCGCCCGAAGGGCGATCTCGGAACTGCGGGCCAGCAAAGCTTCCCGGCGGCTTTCCCATTCCACGCGGTTCCACAGTTCCAGGTGATCTCTCACACCGATCAGCGTCACTTCCTTTCCCAGACCGGTGCGCTTGAGCGACTTGTCCGGGATCAGAATTCTTCCCGCCTTGTCCCACTCAAGCCGGCTGGCCATCGCGAAGTTCATCTGGTCAAAGGCCAGCGAATCTTCTTCTGGCGTGAGCTCGGCCGGGTCGCGTGCGATCAAGGCTTCGTACGTTCGCTCGGGGTACAACCACGGGATGCGGTTGACGCCGACGACCAGGAAGAACGCTTCGCCGTCGCGCTCCGGGTCGATTGATCTGCGAACTTCTGACGGGACGAGCATTCGATTCTTATCGTCGATCGAAAGCTCATATTCCCCGTAAAGGACTAAGTGACGCAAATTGGTTTCTCGTTCCACTTGCTGTTGGCGATGTGGGATTTTTAACCACTCTCACCCACACGTACAAGAAGAATCGCAGCGCGGTTCGAAAAAACTCAAGTTTGGGGAGGACATCAGCCGAACATCGCGTGCAACGCGCTGGGAGTGCGCAAAGCCTGCGCGAAAAAAGTTGATAAGTCAGTGGATAAGTTGTCGGCGTCACAGTCGCGCGCGATTATGACCGGCGGAGTGATCTCCACTTCGTCCCACTCCGCGTTTGCGCGCGACGATGCAGATCGCGGCGCTAAGCACGAGCAACAAGCCCGCGGCCATCCACGCCGTCGGGGGCGTCTCATGGAGCTGAGCGATCGCGCCGAGAATCGGGCCGAACGCGCCGTCGTGCGTCCAGTCGATCTCTCCCACTTCGCGTGATTCGGCGCGGACGTACCAGATCACCGCACCGCCCAGCGACAGCGCCAGCGCGACCGCGACGCCCAGCATTTGGCTGCGCCGCGAGACTAGGATCGCGCGCCACAGCGCGAGCGTGGCAAGCCAGGTCGCGACGTACAGCGCCGCCAACGCGGCCCGCGCGAATGGAACCGACGAGAGGTAGCTGCTCAGCTGCACGAACGGCGCGATCGTGAGGATCACGATCAGGCTGGTCTTGGCATCGCGCATCAAAAACGGAAACAGCATCGCCGATGTCACGACTTGCGCAGCGAGCATGATGTGAATCGCGAACTGCTCCCCCGGCGGGGGGAACCGCGCCGACAGCGGCACGCGGAACACGGCCAACGTCAACGCGACCAGTTGAATGACCAGCCACACAAACAGCGGCGCGGCGGGGGAGCGATCGGCGGGCGGAAGGGGAGCGGGTTCGAAGACCGGTTGGCTCATGGCGCGACAACCGCGGTCGGCGCTTCCCCGCTGGGGTACGTCGGCTGGCCAAAGCGGATGTCGATCCACCGATGGTTCCCGTCCACCCGCTTGTACTCCTCGTGGATCGCCTTCATGTACGCCAGCTTTCGCGACACCGGCTCTTCCGTGAAGAAATCCTCGGCGGTGATCGGTTGGCCCCAGCGCACCTCGCTGCCGTACTTCGTCATCAGCACGATCTGTGCTTCCCTGTCGTTGCGCCGGCGGTCGAAGTTATGCACGTCGACCTTTACGACCTCCTCAGCATATGGCAGCCCGTGCAGCAGCTTGACCATGTCCAGCGCCGCCGCCAGGTCCGCGCCGATCCACTTCTTCCCCGATTCCGGCGGCCATTTCTCCACGCCTTCGACGATGCGGATGTTGATCTTGCGGTCTTGGCCCACCACGATCCGAGAGACGTGCTCGCGCGTGTATCCTTCGGGCAGCTTCACGCCTTCGCCGTCAACCAGCCAGTACAAATCACCCGACTTCACGAGCGCGATCGGGGCGCGGTAGTCGCAGTCGATCTCCAGCGTGTCGCCCGGGGCTTGCCCGTACGCCCGGCGGACGCTGCGGATCTGCTTGATCCACGGGTTCGCCTTCAACACCGCGTGCGTGTCCTGAAGCATCTGATTGTCGAACGACGAGTGGCTGACCAGCGGTTGCGCGAGGCGCGTGATCTGATCGGCCAGGATGTCCGTCATCCACGTCGGGCGATTCTTCAGTACCACGGTGGGGGGCTTGGCGGGGAACGTGAGCTTCGTTTCGACGTGGCGGTACATGTAGTGCAGCCCGACGCCGCAACTGACGACCAGGGCGAACACGCCGGCGAGGTGGGCGCAGAACCGGCGAAGCTTGCGCTTCGTCTCCGGGTCCATGGGCTTCTTGACCTTGATCGGCTTCACTTTTTTCGTCGGCTTGGCCATGCGAATACAAACCCTCCGCAAGCCGCGCGTGAGCCAGCGCGGTCGCATAGGGCGTTTATCGGGCTTCGGCGGCTCTTGGCTTGAGGCTACGCCGCCCCGCGGGCGGCGGCGCGGTTGGCGAGGCGATCGACGAGGGGGCCGAACTCGATCCCGGCGTGCTTCGCCGCCTCCGGGAGCAGACTGACGGGCGTGAAGCCGGGGAGCGTGTTGATCTCGAGCAGGTAGGGGTTATTCGCATCATCGAGCATGATGTCGATGCGGGCCAGGTCGCGAGCGCCGACGACGTCATTCGCCTGCTTCGCCAGCGCGCGGCAGCGCTCGATCACGTCGGCCGGCAACCCGGTGTCGAATCGGTGCTCGGTCTCCTTCGACTTGTACTTCGCCTCGTAGTCGAAGAACTCGCTCTTGGGGACGATGCGGATCGGCGCCAGCGGCTGTTCTTCGATCAGCCCGACCGTCAGCTCCGGCCCCTTGATGTACTGCTCAACGAGCGCTTCACCATGTTTGGCGACAACTGTGTCGATCGCCTGGTGCATTGCGTCGTCCGTCTTGCAGACGAACACGTCGATGCTGCTCCCGCTCCCGAACGCCTTCACGACGGCGGGGGCGCTGATCCGGTTCGGCCGGCTGTTCTCGCGCGTGACGATCTCGTACGCGGGCGTCGGCAGCCCGGCCTGTTCCCAGACGCGCTTCGTGTCGACCTTGTCGATCCCGATGCGCGACGCTTTGGACCCGCTGCCGACGAACGGGAGCTTGCGCTGCTCGAGGATTTCCTGAAGCTCGCCGCTCTCGCCGAATTCGCCATGGAGGACGGGAAAGATCACGTCAGCCGGCTGATCCAGCCCGGCGAGATCGGTCGGGGAGACGTCGCTGGGAAACACATTGTGCCCCATCGACCGCAACCCCTCGATGACGGCCTTGCCGCTGACGAGAGATACTTCGCGCTCGGCGCTGGGGCCGCCGTAGAGGACGGTTATTTTCATGAGGGGGATTAGGGTTCAGGGTTCGGGGTTCAGGGTAGGGAAAATGAAGAGGATGCCTCTGCTTTTCCTGAACCCTGAACCCCCAACCCTGAACCCTCCTTTACGGCCAGATCTGGACTTCGCTCTCAAGGTGAATCTCGTTCCGGTCGAACACCTTCTCGCGGATGATCTTCACGAGCTTGAGCACGTCATCGGCCCGGCAGTCGGGATGGGCGATGATGAAGTTCGCGTGCTTTTCGCTCACTTCCGCGCCGCCGATGCGCATGCCCTTTAACCCTGCCTGGTCGATCAGCGCGCCGGCGCTAAGCCCGCGGGGGTTCTTGAACATGCAGCCGCAGCTTTTCGTGTTCAGCGGCTGCGAGTTCCGCTTGTACATCCAGATTTCCTTGGTCTTCTTCATGATCCGGTCGGGATCTTCTTCCTCAAGCTCCAAGGTCGCGCCGAGGATGAACTTGGCGGCGATGTTGGTCGAGCGGTATTCGAAGACCAGGTCGTCCTTGGTGCGCTCGAAGATCGTTCCGCCGGAGTCCATGACGGTGACGCGGGTGACGACGGCGCCGATGTCGCCGAACTTCCCGCCCGCGTTCATGCGGATGCCCCCGCCCACCGTGCCGGGGATGCCGGCGAGGCATTCGAACCCCTCCAGCCCCTGACGGACGGTGCGCAGCACGAGCTTCTGCATGTCCACGCCCGCGCCGACTTCCACCGTCGTCTTGTCAAACTTCACGCGCCGCCAGAACTCCTGATCGAAGCGGAAAACGGCGCCGTCGACGCCCTGATCGCTCACCAGCAGGTTCGCGCCCAGGCCGAGCACGTACACCGGGATTTCGCTCTCCGCGCAGCGCTGCGCCGCGGCCTGCAGTTCCTCCACGGAGCGCGGCTGCACCCACCAGCGCGCGGGCCCGCCGATCCTGTACCACGTGTGCGGCGCGAGCGGATGGTTCTCCGTCACGCACTCTTCGAGGCCTTCGAAAGGATTGGCTGTGTGAAGAATCATGTGGAAAGCCCGAGATCATTACCGTTTCTCAACCCACCAGATCGCGACCGATTTCCCAGACGTTGCCCGCACCCATCGTGACGACCAGGTCTCCCTCGCGCACCTGCCCGCGGAGGTGTTCGACGATGGCGTGAAAATCCGGGATGTGCCGGGCGCTTTGCCCGTTGCTTGTCACCCGGTTCACCAGGTCCGTCGTGCTCACCGATTGCTTTTCCGCCTCGCTGTCGCGCACGAAATAAATGTCCGGGCAGATCGTTTCATCGGCGGCGGTGAACGCGGTCGCGAAGTCGTCGAGCAGAAACCGCGTGCGGCTGTGCTGGTGCGGCTGAAACACGCAGAAGAGCCTCGCAGGACTATACCGCTCCCGCAACGCCGCCAGGGTGGCGCGGATTTCCGTCGGATGGTGGCCGTAATCGTCGACGACGATCGCACCGTTGCAGGTTCCGACGTGCGACATGCGTCGATCGACGCCTGTAAAGCCGCCGATTGCCTCGGCGGCAAGGTGCGGCTCGATCCCGCACGTGGCGCACGCCGCGACCGCCAGGGTGGCGTTGAACAGGTTGTGCCGCCCGGCGACGGAGAGGCGCAGGTTGGCGACGATTCTTCCGTCGCGGCGGACTTCGCCGCGGTGGCACCCGTTTTCGATGCCGATCGGCTTCGTCGTCCAGTCGAACCCGTTGCCCGAACTTTCACTAAGCCCGACG
This sequence comes from Tepidisphaerales bacterium, assembly GCA_038233535.1. GTDB lineage: Bacteria > Planctomycetota > Phycisphaerae > Tepidisphaerales > Tepidisphaeraceae > DASYWJ01. Next base: position 11,459 of record JBBSLV010000031.1, read on the forward strand.
CGCTCGATGTTCGCCTTCTGCCCCGCAAGCACGCGCGCGACGTTCCTGTCAGCGCCGTTGGCGATGATCAAACCGTCGCTGGGCACGAGGGCACAGAACGCGCGGAACGAGCCGACGATGTCGTCGATGTCTTTATAACAGTCGAGGTGGTCTTCCTCGATGTTGGTGATCAGCGCGACGCGCGGGCGAAGGTTGTGGTAGCTGCGGTCGTACTCGCAGGCCTCGGCGACGAACAGGTTGCTCGCACCCGATCGGCTTCCGCCGCCAAGTTGCGGGACGGTCCCCCCGACGACGAAGCTGGGATCACCCCCGCACTGGAGCAGGCCGTAGCTGATCATCGCGGTCGTCGTGCTCTTGCCGTGCGTCCCGGCAACGGCCACGCCGAACCGCTCGGCCATCACCTGACCAAGCATCTGGGCGTACTTCATCGACGGGATGCCCAGCGCCCGAGATGCGATGAACTCGCGATTCGAATCAACCACTGCGGCAGTGCGGACGACGAGGTCGATCTCTTTGCTCAGCAGCTCGCCCACCTGATCGCGCGAGATTCTGGCGCCGCGCTTGGTCAACTCAAACGTCTGGTTATTCGGATTAGGCTCGGACCCGCTGACGAGCGCGCCGTCGTCCAGGAGCATGCGCGCCAACCCACTCATCCCCGACCCGCCCGCGCCGATAAAGTGAATGCGTCGCCCAGCGAATCGGCTGGCCGATCGCGACTCCATTCGCAACCCACTCAAGATTGGCTCCATGTGCGGGGGCATGTTACTCCCAGCGGCAAACTCGGGCAAACGCGGAGGATTCACCACGGAGCACACGGAGGGCACGGAGGAGGAAGAGATGGACCACGAAGGACACGAAGAAGATGAAATTTGATTCAGTTTCTCCCTTCATGTCCTTCGTGATTCAACCTCTCCTCTTTGACTCCGTGCTCTCCGTGTGCTCCGTGGTGAACACACGTCGTTTCATCGCCCCAGCGCGATCATCTGCGTGACAATCGCCGCCACGTTCTCCGCGGCGTCGGGCTTGCCCAGCGACCGTGCGGCCGTGCCCATGGCGTGGCGTTTGCCGGAGTCGGAGATGAGCGGCTCGATCGCGGGACGAAGCTTCGCGGCGTTCTTCTGCGCGTCCTTCTCGTCGTCCAGCAGGATCGCCGCCCCGGCGCTTTCCAGCACCTTGGCGTTGGCGCGCTGGTGCATGTCCTTGTGGTACGGGTAGGGCATGAGGATCGACGGCACGCCGCAGGCCGTCAGCTCGGCGCAGCTGCTGGCGCCGGCGCGGGCGATCGCCAGGTCCGCCATCGCCCAGACGTCCGCCATCGCGGGCGTGAAATCGACGACGCGCGCGTGAACGGTTTCCAGCCCGCGATACCCGGCGCGGACGGCGTCGGCATGCTCCCGGCCGGAGAGGTGCAGCAGTTGCCAGCCCTGGAGCGTCATGCCCTTGAGCATCTCGATAACCGCCTCGTTCACCGTCTGCGCGCCCAGCGAGGCGCCGGTGACGAGCAGCGTGCGGTACGACGGATTGAGACCGAGTCGCGCCGCGGCCGCCTCGCGCGCCGGCAGGGTGCGGATATCAGCGCGGATCGGGCAGCCGGTGGTCTTCAACTTCAGTCGCTGATTCGACGAGACGTAACCAGCCGTCTCTTCAAATTGGCAGCAGACGGCCTGGGCGTACTTCATGAGGTACTGGTTCGCCTTGCCGGGGACGACGTCGGGATTGAGGATGGCGGTGGCGAGATTCTTCTCCCCGCCGCGCTTCACGGCGACGCCGGCGGCATATCCCCCGAGGCCCAGCACGGCCGCGGGCTTGCGGTCGCGGATGACCTGCTTGACCAGGTCTTTCGTCTCCCGCCAGCTCTTCCAGAACTTCAGCAGCCCGCCGACGCTTTTGACCGGGGGGACGATCGGCTGGGGGATGAATTCAAAGCCGGTGGGTTCGAGGATGACGCGATCGATCTCCCGCTGCGTGCAGAGGAACACGCACTTCGCGTCCGGCATCGTTTTGCGCAGCGCCTCGGCCACGGCGATGCCGGGGTAAAGGTGCCCGCCGGTCCCGCCGCCAGCCAGGAGAATGATGGGTGATTCAGGCAAGTGCTTGGCAATACAAAAGTTAGGATATCACGAGTAAAAAAACCGGGACGCGGACGGTTTTTCGTCATCCCTCTCTATCGAGCGAAACCGGGACGGGGACGGTTTGTTCTCCGTTCCTCGACTCCGGACCCTGAACCCACTCCTGCATTTCCGAATGTTCGTACTTCAACACGCTATACAACAGCCCCAGCGCTGCGCACGTGATGACCAAGCCGCTGCCGCCCGCGCTGATCAGCGGGAGGGACAATCCCTTTGTGGGCACGCTGACCGTGGCGACGGCGATGTTGATCATGGCTTGCAAGCCGACCATCGACGCCACGCCGAACGCCAGCATTCGGCCGAACGAATCGCGCCGCGCCTTCATCGCCTGCCAGGCGATGTACAGGATGCCAAAGTACAGTGTCACCGTCAGCAGCGCGCCGAATAATCCCAACTCTTCGCAAATGACGGCGAAGATGAAATCGGTCGTGTCTTCCGGAAGGTATCCGAGCTTTTGAATGCCGTTGCCCAGCCCTTTGCCGAGCACGCCGCCGGTGGAGAAGCTGAGCAGGCTCTGGATCATGTGGTATCCCTCGCCGCGCGGGGTGGCCCAGGGGTCGATAAACGCGGTAAGGCGCTGCCAGCGGTATGGTTCGCTCATGACGAACCACGCCGCCGCCCCCAGCGCGGGGGGGATGATCAGCAGGAAGTGCCACAGCTTCACGCGTCCGGCGAGCAGCATGGTGAACGCACACGCGCCGATCAGGGCCGCCGTGCCGAAATCCTGGATCACCACGAGCAGGCAAATCACGCCGATCGGAATGAGCGTCGGCACAAGACCCGTGAAGAAACGGTCAAGATCGACCGGCCTGTTCGAGAGCCACCACGCGAGGTAGACCACGACGGCCCACTTGGCGATCTCCGACGGCTGAACCTGCACGATCCCCAGCGGCAGCCACCGCCGGGCGCCGTTGACCTCGATGCCGACATGGGGGAACAGCACGATCAGGCAGCAGAATGACGCGATTGCCCCAAGCCAAAGGACTGGGTTGCGCCACAGCCGGGTGCGCCGCCCGAGCCAAGCGTAATCGACGTTCCCGACCGCGAAGAACGCGACGATCGCGACCATCGCATAGACGAGGTGCCGCATCCCGCGCTCCGTCCACTGCCAGCGCACGTCCCCCGTGAGGTTCATCGCCGCCGACTGCACCATCACCACCCCGATGAACAGCAGCGAGAGCACGCAAAGCGTGAGGATGTCGCGGTGGCGGAGGCGGTAGATGGAATCTTCCATGCTAACAGCGCTTATCGGACGTCAGCCGCCGCATGCTTCGATCTTTTTTCGGCGTCATTGCGACGCCGCAGCGCGTGTTGATATATTTGCCCGTATGACCATCGAGCAACTGCAAAGCATGCACAAGGCTCGGCCGTTCAAGTCTTTTACGCTTCACCTCGCGGATGGGCGGTCGTTCACAGTGAAACATCCGGAAGTTTTGGCGCACGCAGGAGGAAGAACGGCAGTGCTCACTCGGCCAGACGATTCATTCGAGGCCATTGACCTTCTGCTGGTGACGAGTCTTGATGTGCCCAACGGTCGCAGCCGGCGGGCGAAGTAGGTCAGCGCAGCTTCACCGTCGCGATCGCCATCGCGGCGAGGATCGCGCCGATCAGCCAGAAACGGATGACCACCTGCGTCTCCGTCCATCCCTTGCGCTGGAAGTGGTGATGAATGGGGGCCATCAGAAATACCCGCCGGCCTTGGCCGTAGCGGATTCTCGTGTATTTGAACCAGTAGCGCTGGATAAGCACCGACACCGCCTCGGCGACGAACACGCCGCCGATCAGGACGAGCGTGAACTCGTGGCGGATGACCAAGGCGATGTACCCGATCAACCCGCCCAGCGCCAGCGAGCCGGTGTCGCCCATGAACACCTTGGCGGGGGGGCAGTTGAACCACAAAAACCCCAGGCACGCGCCGAGCATCGCTCCTGCCATGACGGCCAACTGCCCCGCGGTGGGAACGATCGGGAGGAGCAGGTATGAGCCCACCGCCCGGATTCCGGCGAGCAGCGCGAGGATCAGGAACGCAAAGCTCACGATCGACATGCACCCGGCGCACAACCCGTCCAGCCCGTCGCTGAAATTCACCGCGTTGCTGAAGCACACGATCACGCCCGCGCCCAGGATCGTGAACGGGATGATCCCCATCACCCACACCGGATCCTTGATGAAGGGCAAAAACAGCGAGTGGGCGACCTCGTTCTCGCGCCCATGCCGGAACGTGAACATCGCCAGGACGATGGCAAGCCCGACCTGCCCGACGAGTTTTTCCGTTTCCGTCAGACCCGTGCGCGATCCCGCTTTTCGGCCTGCGGTGAGC
>JBBSLV010000032.1:0-15744 GCA_038233535.1 Tepidisphaerales bacterium
CCTGCGAAACCGGCTCTACGCCCTCGACGTGAAGGACGATCTTGTAATTCCCCGGCTCGGCGATCGAGACGGAGTGGAACCACCCGTGCCAATGTTGGATCGGGCCCGCGGAGGCGTCGATCGGTTGCACCTTCCGCTCCACGCGCTCGCCCGTGGGTTCTCGAATGATCTCGAGCGACGCAGATGTCGCCGCGACCGGACGATCGAACACCGCGCCTAACATAAACTCGAACTCCAACGGCCACTTTGCGCTGCGCACCCAACCCTGGCCGGTATCTCCCGCCGGGAACCCTCCTTCGAGTAGGAGCGAGACGCCAGCAACTTTCGCGGGAGGGTTGGGCTGCTCGCTCTGGATGACGCCGGTCCCGGGCCGGACGCGGACCCGCCAGGGCTCGGCGGTGAGGATCGCGCCGGCGGCAAGCTCCGCCTCATACGTGGAGAGCAGGTTCACCAGCGCCGGACCCTGATCGCGCGAGCGGAAGCCCACGAGCCGGATCAGCCCGACGTGCAGCATCCCCTGAACGATGACCAGCTCGCCGAAATCCTTGTCGATTGTCGCGAGCACGCGCGACTCGGCGGTGGCACGGCGGAGGATCTCCTCGTCGCCCGGATCGGGCGACCAGTCGCCGGCCCAGATTACGTCATGACCGGCCTGCCGCACGACCTCGGCGGCTTGGCCGGCGACGCAAGTGTCCAGCAGCACCCTCACGCGGCGGATCCCACGGGGAATGGGTCGACGCGCTCGTGCGCCACCAGCTTGTAGGCGTACAGGATGCAGGCGCGGATGTCCTGGGCTTCGAGGAAGGGGTACGCGGCGAGGATCTCCTCCCCGCTGTCCCCTGCGGCCAGCATGGACAGGACGTGCTCGACCGCCAATCGCCTGCCGCGCAGGATGGGCTTACCGCCGAAGATCGCGGGGTCCGAGGTGATGCGGAGAATCAGGTCGGGCTCGTTCATGATCATCGGATCATATCAGCACCTGGGGGACTGGCGATACCGGCACCACCCGGCGGCAGGGGGTTTGGCAGGTCGCGGGGGCAGGATTACAATGTGGGGCATGCGCTACAAGTCCATTCTCCTCTTCGGTGCTCCGGGCAGCGGCAAGGGCACGCAAGGGAAAATCCTCGGGTCGATCCCGGGGTTCTACCACAGCGCCTGCGGCGACGTGTTTCGGTCGCTGGATTTGCAGAGCGAGATGGGCCGGGTGTTCTGGGAGTACGCGGGCAAGGGGGGGCTGGTGCCCGATGAATTCACCGTGAAGCTGTGGAAGCAGTTCATCCACGGCATGGAGATGGTGAACCAGTTTTTCCCCGAAACGCAGATGCTTGTCCTCGACGGCATCCCGCGCAACGTGGAGCAGGCCAAGCTGCTGGAGGAGACGCTGGACGTCGCGCGGGTCATTCATCTGCGCTGCGCGGACATGAGCAAGATGGTCGAGCGGCTCAAGCGCCGGGCGTTGAAGGAGAACCGATTCGACGATGCCAACGACAAGGTGATCCAGCGCCGGCTGGAGGTGTACGAGCAGGAGACCGCTCCGGTCCTGAGCTACTACCCGCCGGAGAAGATCGTAAGAATTGACGCGACGATGTCGCAGATCGGCGTGCTGAGCGAGATCATCCGGGTGCTCGTTCCGCTGAAGGAAGACATGGACCGCGCGTGGGAAAAATCCGAAGCCGACGCACTGGCGGCGAACCCGCTGACCAAAGCAGCGCTGGTCAGCGCGACGGCGGGGTCGGGGGACGAGTAAATTGCTGCCGCTTGCGGCTTAGCCAATCGGAACGCGTGGCATGAGAGCTTCCGCGCGAATCGATTCGCAAAGCCGCGAGCGGCGGAGCTCCGCCATGCATCGATTCATCCCCCGCGATGCGGCATCCTGCATAGGATCACCATGTCGCGTTACCACCGTCAAATCCTTCTCCCGCAGATCGGTCGCGCCGGGCAGCAGCGTCTCGCAGAGTCGACGGTCCTGCTGATCGGATGCGGCGCGCTTGGCACGGTCATCGCCGAGCAGCTTGTGCGCGGCGGGGTGGGGACACTGCGCGTTTGTGATCGCGACATCGTCGAAACCACCAACCTCCAGCGCCAGGTTCTGTTCGACGAGTTCGACGCCGGCGACGGGACGCCCAAGGCGGTCGCCGCGGCGCGGCGGTTGTCGCGCATCAACTCCGCCGTCCGCATCGAACCCCGCGTCGTCGACGTTCACAGTTCGAACATCGAAGCGCTGATCATGGGAGGCGACGGTATCCCGGTCGACGGAACCGCGCGCGCTGACGTCATCCTCGACGGCGCTGACAATGCCGAGGTTCGCTATCTCATCAACGATGCCGCCGTGAAGCACGGCGTGCCGTGGGTGTACGGGGGATGCGTCGGGACGAGCGGCCGGGTGATGGCGATCGTTCCCGGCAAGACGCCGTGCCTGCGCTGCCTCTTTCCCGATCCGCCCGGCGCGGGCGAGCTCGAAACCTGCGACACCGCCGGCGTCCTCGCGCCGGCGGCGGCGGTGGTCGCGTCGCTTCAAGTCGTGACGGCGATGAAGATCCTGCTCGGTCAGGATGTCGCGGAGGAACTCGTCACGCTTGACCTGTGGCGCAACCGCATCCAAACGGTTTCAACGGTCGGCGGACGCCGCGACGAGTGCCCGGCGTGCGGTGGGCGCGAGTTCACGTTCCTTGACCGCAGCGCCTCCGGCGCCACGACACTTTGCGGGCGGGATGCCGTGCAGGTGCTCCCGACCGCGCGGACGATCCTCGATCCGGCGCGGCTTGCGGCGCGTCTGGCCACCAGCGGCAAAGTGGAATCGACGCCGCACCTGGTCCGGTGTACGCTCACGGAATCCGGGCTGGCGCTGACGGTGTTCCCCGACGGCCGCGCGATCATCAAGGGCACGACCGATCCCACCGTCGCCCGATCGGTTTATGCGCGATACATAGGTAGCTAAAACTTCATAGGCATTGCACTTGCGCCGGAGGTTGAGGAAACATCTGGTTCTCCCTAGGATTACTAGGAAATCATGACTGTCACCACGCACCCATCTTCGGTCGCCGGGCGGGATCTGATCGATCTCGTGGGCAATACGCCATTGCTGGGGTTTCAGCGCGTCACCGCTGAACTGGGCGATGTCCGCGTTCTCGCCAAGGCCGAGTGGTACAACCCCGGCGGGAGCGTGAAGGATCGCGCCGCGCTAAGCATGATCCTCGACGGGGAACGCCGGGGATTGCTCACGAAGGACAAGATCCTCATCGATGCCACGAGCGGCAACACCGGGATCGCCTACGCGATGATTGGCGCGCAACGCGGCTACCGCGTAAAGCTGGCGCTCCCGAAGAACGCGAGCATCGAGCGCAAGCAGTCGCTGATCGCGTACGGCGCGGAGCTGATCTTCACCGACTCCGCCGAGGGCACCGACGGGGCGCAGCGCTTCGTGAAGGATCTCGTCGACCAGAACCCCAGGCGCTACTTCTATCCCGATCAATACAACAACGACGCCAACTGGCGCGCGCACTACGAGACGACCGCGATGGAGATCTGGCGTCAGACCGGCGGGCAGGTCACGCACTTCGTCACCGGGCTGGGCACGAGCGGCACGTTCATGGGCGTGTCGCGCCGGCTGAAGGAGCTGAACCCCGCCATCCGGTGCTGCAGTGTTCAGCCCGACTCCCCGCTGCACGGGCTTGAAGGCATGAAGCACATGCCGACTGCCATCGTGCCTGGCATCTATGATCCGGGCATCGCGGACGAGCAACTGGAGATCGCGACGGAGGACGCGCACCGCATGGTGCTCCGGCTGGCGCGCGAGGAGGGGCTGCTCGTGGGCGTGTCATCCGGCGCGAATATGGTTGCGGCGATGAAGGTCGCCGGGCAGTTGAAGGACGGCGTCGTCGTGACGATCTTCTGCGATTCGGCGTCGAAGTACCTCTCCGAGGGCTTCTGGACCGAATCCCACAGCGAGGCGGAGAACTGGCCGTGAACGATCTGGTCCTGCCGCCGGAGCTGGCCCGCGCGATCGAGCGCGAGGGGTCTGCCGCGTACCCCAACGAGTGCTGCGGCATCCTGTATGGCCGCGAGGTCGGCAATGAGCGCCGGGTCGAGCGGCTGGAAGCGGTCGTCAACGCATTCGAGGAAGGCGAACAGTACCACCGATTCTCGATTACACCCGAAACGCTCATGCAGGCGGAGAAGACCGCCGGGCGCGACGGCTGCCTCGTGCTCGGCTTTTATCACAGCCATCCCGACCACCCCGCGCGCCCGAGCGAGTACGACCGCGAGCACGCATGGCCGTTCTACAGCTACGTCATCGTCTCGATCGGCAAGGGCGAGCCGCTGGACATGACCTGCTGGGTACTCGACGAGGCGACGGAACGATTTGAAAGACAGGACATCGTGGGATCAGGCGAGTAAGGTATTGTCATGAACGTCGATGAAATCCGAAAGCTGCGCTTGGCGGACCCCTTCAGACCCTTCCGTTTGCTTTTGCGCGACGGTCGCGATCTGCCGGTGGAGCGGCCTTCGTACCTGGCGATCTCTCCCAAGGGCGGAAACGTCGCTTATGCCGGCTCTCTGGGCGGTGTCGAGTTCGTGAAAGTCGGCGACATTCGTGAGGCAGTCGTTGACGAAAGCATTGGCATGGCCGGGGGCCAGCACAAATGACGAGTGAGATCATCACGCGCTTCGTCGAAGGGCGGCCCTTCGAGCGGTTTGAGCTGATCACGGCCGACGGACGCCTCATTAAAATTCCACATTCCGACTATGCTCTGCTCGAGCGGTACGCAGCCGCTCTGGTTGTCTACTCTGACGATGGCCGTGCGGAGTTCATCGACACGGACTTGATCGTTTCGATCCGAACCCTGGACCCGCTGTCCGACGCTGCTCCAACACAGGAATAGCCCATGCCTCTCAAACCCCAAGGCCGTATCTTCAACGACATCACCGAGACCATGGGCGGCACGCCGCTCGTGCGGATCAACCGGCTGATCCCGCAAGACCAGGCGATCGTGCTGGCCAAGTGCGAGTTCTTCAACCCGCTGGCGAGCGTGAAGGACCGCATCGGCGTGGCCATGATCGAGGACGGGGAGCGCCGCGGAAAGATCGACAAGGACACGGTCATCGTCGAGCCGACGAGCGGCAACACGGGCATCGCCCTGGCGTTCGTCTGCGCCGCCAAGGGGTACAAGCTGATCCTCACCATGCCCGAGTCCATGAGCATCGAGCGCCGCCGGCTGCTCAAGGCGCTGGGGGCGCAGGTCGTGCTCACCCCCGCCGCCGAGGGCATGCGCGGCTCGATTAACAAGGCCGAGGACATTCTCAAGGAGCACAAGAAGAGTTACATGCCCCAGCAATTCGACAACCCGGCCAACCCGGAGATTCACAAGGCGACGACGGCCGATGAAATCTGGGCGGACACCAACGGCGCGGTCGACATCCTCGTCTCCGGCGTGGGCACGGGCGGGACGCTCACGGGGGTGGCGGAAGTGATCAAGCCGCGCAAGCCCAGCTTCAGGGCCATCGCCGTCGAGCCGGTGACGTCCCCGGTCATCAGCCAGACGCTCAAGGGCGAGCCGGTGAAGCCCGGACGTCACAAGGTGCAGGGCATCGGCGCCGGATTCGTCCCCGGAAACCTTCACACGAACCTCGTCGACGAGGTCATTCAGATCACGGATGAAGAAGCGTTCGAGTGGACGCGCCGGCTGGCCAAGGAAGAAGGCATCTTCGGGGGCATCAGCTCCGGGGGCAACATCGCCGCCGCCGCCCGCGTCGCCGCCCGGCCGGAGAACAAGGGTAAAATGATCGTGACGATCATGTGCAGCTTCGGCGAAAGATACCTGAGCACGCCGCTGTTTGAGGAGGAGTGATCTCATGGCAAGGCTCCATTTGCAGGACGTCCCGGATGCGGTTGTTGACGAGCTGGAGAAAGATGCTGCGCGCACCGGAAAAGGTGCCGAGCAGCGGGCGGTCGAGCTGCTCCGCCTGGGGTTGAGCACGGCGCGCCGCGATCGCGCGTGGGTAGAAGAGCGCCTCGCTGTCGCCGCAACCATTCGCGCGGCAAGTCCGAACGCGTGGGTGACCGAAGAGATGATTCGCGCGGCGCGAGATGAAGGCCGCCGGTGATCGTCGCGGACGTCAACCTACCCATTTACCTCTTCGTGAATGGATCGTTCACGAGTCTGGCGGCTCAAGTGCTCGCGCGGGATCCGCTCTGGGTGATCCCGCCATGCTATCGGTACGAACTACTCAACGTGGTCGCGACGCACGTCCGTAAGAACGAGTTTGATGTTGCGGAGGCATTGCGCGTGATGCGCGAGATCGCTCGAACCGTCGAGGTGAAAAACGACCCGGACCGCGCCGAAGTGCTGCGGCTTTCCGTGGTGTCGCGCATCGCAACATATGACTGCGAATATGTCGCGCTTGCTGGGGAACTTGGTACTCGCGTTGTGACCAAAGATCAGAAGATGATGCAAGCGTTTCCCGGCATCACCGTCAGCATGGAAGATTTTGCGGCCGGCAAATAACGAAAGGCTCACCTCGGACATGGCCGACGAGAAGGCAACCAACCTCACCTGGCACGCCGGCGCCGTCACGCGCGCCGACCGCGAGCGGCTGCTCGGGCAGAAGGGGTTGACCGTCTGGATGACCGGCCTGAGCGGGTCGGGCAAGAGCACGATCGCCGTCCTCCTCGAGCAAATGCTGCTTGAACGGAAGAAACTCGCCTACCGCCTCGACGGCGACAACGTCCGCCTGGGGCTGAACAAGAATCTCACCTTCAGCGCCGAGGACCGCGCGGAGAACATCCGCCGAATCGGGGAGGTCGCGAAGCTGTTCACGGATGCGGGCGTGATCGTAATCGCGAGCTTCATCAGCCCGTACCGCCGCGACCGCGACGCGATCCGAGCGGGGTTGAAGCCGGACGAGTTCGTCGAGGTGTTCATCAACACTCCCCTCGACGTCGCGGAGCAGCGCGACCCCAAGGGCCTCTATAAAAAGGCGCGAGCTGCTGTCGCGGCCGGGAGAGGTTTGGGCTTTACCGGCATCGACGACTCCTACGAAGCGCCGGAGAACCCCGAGATCGTTATCGAAACGGAACGGATCACGCCGGAGGAGGCAGCCGAGCAAATCGTGGCGTACTTGAAGATGGCAGGTCACCTTGGCGCGCCAAGTCCCGAGGAAAACGTCAACGATAGCTTGAGCACGATCTTCACAAACATGGAGCGGTGGCGGCACCTCCCAAGCTATCAGTTGGAGCGGCGGTTCGACATTTTTCTGACGCCTTTCTTGCGCGACGTCCTGTCGAAGGAGCTGGGTTTATCGCACAGGCTCCATGAAGTGTTCGTTCCGGAAATGCCACTGCTGCGGGGTGGCCTTTATTCGAGAACCGGGGTGGAGCGGAAGCTTTCGAACAAAGTCGATTTTGTGTTTTTCGAGGAGTCAGGTCCTCAGGTGTACTTCGTCGAAGTGAAGACGGACGCGTCGTCCGCGCGCCAAGCGCAGAACGATTACCTGAAGCTGGCCGCGGCCGGAGGTTTCGAGTCTGTACTCCTGAATTTGGAAAAGATTCTCGCGCGCACGAAGAGTTGTCACAAATACTACCACCTACTCCACCTGCTGCAGCGTGCGGGCCAAATTAGATTAACCGGTTGCGCTGCATCAGACCTCTACCCGAAGGCTCGGCGGGGCTTCCGATTCGAAAAGAGCTTCGAGCGATTGCATGCGAAGCAGCCAGTTCGCGTCGTTTTCGTCGTTCCGGATATAGAGCACGTTCAACGTGTTAAAGGATGGGATTACATTGGGTTCAGTGCCTTCGCTCGCCACTTAGATAATGGTGATCGCCTCACAAAATCGGTCCGTGCAAGCTTATCAGCGTGGCAACGGCGCGCCGCGGCAGCCGAGCCGGTCTGAGGCTCACGGTTACGACGCTGCTTCTTTTGTCCTACAATTCGCCACAATGTCTACCGGCTTCGTAGAACTTCACTGCCACTCCACCGCCTCCGACGGCACGCTCACACCCACGCAAGTGGTCGAGCTCGCGCAGCGCTCGGGCTTGACCGCCCTCGCCCTCACCGACCACGACACCGTCGCCGGCATTGGCGAGGCCGCTTCAGCGGCCGGGTCTCTCGGCATCGACTTCCTCCCCGGCATCGAGATCTCGGCGGAGTATCCCGCGCCCGGTACGCTGCACATCCTCGGCTACGGCGTCGACCCCGAGAACCCCAAGCTCAAGCGCCTCACGGACGAACTCATCGCCGGCCGCGACAACCGCAATCCGCGCATCGTCGCGAAGCTGAACGACATGGGCGTGTCCGTCACGATGAAGGAGTGGGAAGACCAAGCGAAAGGCTCTGTCCTCGGCCGTCCGCACCTTGCGGCCATTCTTCATCGCAAAGGCTACGTCAGCTCGATCAAACAGGCGTTCGACAAATACATCGGCCAAGGCGCGCCGGCGTATTTCGACAAGGAGCGACTCACGCCCCGCCAGGCGATGGAGCGCATCCGCGAATCGGGCGGCGTCCCCGTTCTCGCTCACCCCGTCCAACTGCGCACGACCAACGACGGCGAGCTTGAGCGGGTGGTGAAAGACCTGCTCGACCTCGGCCTCGTCGGAATGGAAGTGATCCACAGCGATCACGATGCAGGTCTGGTTGAAAAGTACACGCAGCTTGCCAACCGGCTCGGTTTGATCAAGACCGGCGGCAGCGATTTCCACGGGTCGAACAAAAAGGATATCGAGCTGGGCTCGGCGCGCGGGCGGCGCGTCCCGCGCGCGTTTTACGACCTGCTGATCGAGAAGCACAAGGAACTTTTACCCCGCGACCTTTCACCCCGCGCGACTCGGACGTGGCGCCCATGACTACCATCGAAGCGGAAACCGCTGGCAAGCTCGACCTGGACGTGCTCGCCCCCATGTTGGAGGGGAAGGATCCCGCGCAGATCGTTGCCTGGTCGGGCGCCCAGTTCGGTGATGGGCTGGTGATGTCCTCGTCCTTCGGCGCCGAGTCGGCGATGTTGATCCACATGGCAATCCAGGTCATGCCGGACATCAGGATCGTCTTCACGGACACCGGCTACCTGTTCCCTGAGACGCATGCGTTCATGGAGCAGCTCCGCCAGCGGTTCAAACTGAACGTGTGGACCTATCGCACGCGCAACGACCCGTTCGCGTACCTCAATGTCGCCGGCGAGAAGGATCCAACCTGGCGGGAAAACGTCGACGGTTGCTGCGCCGCGAACAAGAACGAACCGTTCGAGCGCGCCATGAAGGAGCTTCGCCCTAGCGCGTGGCTGCGCGGCATTCGCCGCAACCAGGCCGAGACGCGCGCGGCGCGGCAGGTGATGGAGTGGTCGAAGCGATACAACTGCTACGCGATCTCCCCGCTGCTGACGATGACCCCCAAGGACATCTTCGCGTACATGAAACGGCACGACCTGCCGTACCATCCGTTGTATGAGAAGGGCTACGCGTCGATCGGATGCAACCCACTGAGCTGCACGCGCCCGATCATGCCCGGCGAAGACCCCCGCGCGGGCCGATGGTCGGGCAAGAGCAAGATCGAGTGCGGGATCAACATGGACAACTCGCTCGACTCCGCCCAGCTCTGATTAACGCGCGGGTCCAGGGGAGTTGAAATTCCGGGAAGGATGCGAACCGCGGATCCACCGCGGCGCCAAGGCGTTGATCGCCATAACCGCTGTCGCGTGCGCAAAGCCGCTTGGTGGATCGCAATGGAAATGTCAGGGTCTTATCGCGATCGAACTGTCAGTCCTGTTCCCGGGTTACTCCCCTGACATTTCTATTGCGATAGGACATATCTAAGTGCGCCGCTCATTGCCCGGCCTACAATGGGCGGTAGGGACGCTGCACGAGCTGTGCGGGGGCATGTGCCGGGGGCGACGTGACACCGCTCACGCACTGCGGCGCGTTGGCACTGCGGCGCGTTGACAGTTACGTGTGGAAAACGCATATTCCCGATTCACGCATGGTGGCCGTAGCTCAGTTGGTAGAGCGCCAGGTTGTGGTCCTGGACGTCGCGGGTTCGAGTCCCGTCGGTCACCCTTGGTCAGTGGGCAGCAGGCAGTAGGCAGCGGGCAGAAAAATTCTCTGCCTACTGCCCGCTGCCTACTGCCTACTGTTTTGCCCTATGCTCACCCGCCGCATCATCCCCTGCCTTGACGTTGACCGTGGGCGCGTGGTTAAAGGGGTGAAGTTCTTCGATCACGTCGACGCCGGCGATCCGGTCGAGCAGGCCAAGCGCTATCAGGCCGACGGGGCGGATGAACTCGTCTTCTACGACATTACCGCCAGCCATGAAGGCCGGCAGATCATGGCGGACCTCGTCGCGCGCGTCGTCGAGGAAATTTTCATGCCCCTGACCGTCGGGGGGGGCATTCGCACGCTCGACGACGCGACGCGCCTCATCCAGGCCGGGGCGGAAAAGGTCAGCCTGAACTCCGCCGCCGTAAAGAACCCCGACCTGCTCGCCGCCGTCGCCCGCAAATTCGGGCGCTGCGCGACGGTGCTCGGACTGGACGCCAACCGCGTGATGATCGACGGCCGCGAGCAGTGGCGCGTCTTCGTCAACGGCGGCCGCGTCGACACGGGCATCGACGTGATGAAGTGGGTGAAGCAAGCCGAGGCTTTGGGCGCCGGCGAGATCGTGCTGAACGTGATGAATGCCGACGGGACGAAGGATGGTTACGACCTGGAGATGACCGCCGCGGTGAGCGACGCGGTCAAAATCCCCGTCGTCGCCAGCGGGGGGGCGGGGTCACCGAAGCACATCCTCGACGTCCTGACGATCGGCAAAGCCGACGCCGCCCTGGCCGCGAGCATCTTCCACTTCAACGAGCACCCGGTGCCAAAGGTAAAACAGTACCTCGCCGAGCACGGCGTGCCGGTGCGGGTGGTGTGAACCTTGACAATCCCATCAGAAGTAATTGCATCGAAGCGTGCGGCGTGATGGGGACAAAGTCCCGCTTCATCACCCTGCTCGTCGCCCTCCTCGCGTTCGTCAGCCTCGGGTTGCCCGACGGCGCGCTCGGGGTGGCGTGGCCGTCGATTCGGGCGACGTTTTCATTGTCGCTCAGCCAGCTTGGGACGCTGCTGACGGCGGGAATGCTGGGATACCTGCTGGCGAGCACGATCAGCGGGCGGTTGGTGGCGATGCTGGGCGTGGGGCATCTGCTGACGTGCAGCACCGCGCTGATGGCCGTCAGCGCGACGGGGTACGCGGTGTCGCCGGCGTGGTGGACAATGCTCATGTGCGCGGTCGGGGCGGGGCTTGGGTCGGGGGCGATCGACGCGGGGCTTAACGCCTACGCCGCCCATCACTTCACGCCGCGGGCCGTCAACTGGATGCACGCGACGTTCGGGTTCGGCGCGGCGGCGGGGCCGCTACTCATGACCGCGCTGATCACGCGCGATGCCTCATGGCGATGGGGCTATGCGATCATCGCGGCGCTGATGGCGGCGCTGACGCTGACGTTCCTCGCGACGCATCGCGTATGGACGGACGATCCGGCCAATGCGGA
This sequence comes from Tepidisphaerales bacterium, assembly GCA_038233535.1. GTDB lineage: Bacteria > Planctomycetota > Phycisphaerae > Tepidisphaerales > Tepidisphaeraceae > DASYWJ01. The sequence goes on from JBBSLV010000032.1 coordinate 11,518, forward strand.
CGCGCCGCCACCAGATCCCGATGAGCGGCTTCAGAGTCAACCCACCACGACGCGCGACCTGCTCCGCCAGCCGCGCATCTGGGCGGGCATCGTCCTCTTCTTCGTCTACACGGGCTTGGAATTCTCCACCGCCCAGTGGGCGTACAGCTACCTCACGCAATTCCGCGGCGTGCCCGCCGCCATCGCCGGCACGGCCGTGGGATTGTTCTGGGCGAGCCTCACTGCCGGTCGCATCGTGCTCGGCGGGCTGACGACGTGGGTCGCGCCGCAGCGCGTGTTGCGGAGCGCATTCTGCTTCGCGCCGTTCGCCGCCGTGTGCATCGGGTGGCGGGGATCTCATGCAATCAACATCGTCGGGCTGATGCTGATGGGGTTCACGCTGGCGCCGATTTTCCCGCTGATGATTTTCGTGACGCCGCAGCGCGTCGGAAAGCGCGACGCGTCGCACGCGGTCGGCTTTCAGATCGCCGCCGCCGCGCTGGGCGGGGCGGCGCTTCCGGCGCTGGCGGGTGTGATCGCGAAGCATCACGGCCTGGAGATCATCGGCCCGTTCCTGTTCATCGTCGCCTGCGTCCTGCTCGCGCTGCACGAGGCCGTGTTGCGGATGACGCGGGTGGCGTGAATTCGCCTGATGCGTTAGACCTCGCATGGAACTGCGGCGATGACGTTCATGAACCTGTTTTCCGCGATACAACCTCTCGCCACGATCCTCGCGCTGGCCGAGCCTGGCGCGACAGCGGCGCTGCTGGGGGTGCTGGGCGTGCTCGTCGCGATCAGCGTGGTGTTCAGCCGCGTCGTCAACCGGCTGGGGCTTCCCATCGTGCTGCTGTTTCTCGTGCTGGGGATGCTGGGCGGCTCCGAGGGGTTGGGTCGAATCGAGTTCCAGGACTATGGCTTTGCCGTGCGGATGGGCACGATGGCGCTGGTGCTCATCCTGTTCGACGGGGGGCTGAGCACGTCCGTTTCGTCCGTCCGGCAGGTGTTGATGCCCGCGGGGCTGCTCGCGACGGTCGGGGTGGCGCTGACGGCCGCCCTGGTCGCGGGTTTTGCGCGGATGCTCGGGGTGGGATGGTCCGAAGCGCTGCTGCTGGGCGCGGTCGTCTCCTCGACCGACGCCGCCGCCGTCTTCGCCGTTTTGCGCGGGGGAAGCCTGCGCCTGGCGCCGCGCGTGGGGCGCACGATCGAGGTCGAATCGTGCGTGAACGACCCGATGGCCGTCATCCTCACCGTCGCGCTGATCGCCGCCATTCAGGGCACTTCGTCGATCGGGCCGCTCCTGCTCGTCACCGTCCCGCTGCAACTGGTGATCGGGACCGGCGTGGGGATGATTTTCGGCTATGTCGGGCGGGCGCTGCTCAACCGCGTGCGACTGACGACCGCCGGGCTTTATCCCGCGCTGACGCTGGCCATCGCGTTCCTCTCCTTCGGTGTCGCGACGCTCGCGTTCGGCAGCGGGTTTCTCGCCGTCTTCGTCACCGCCGTCATGCTGGGCAACGGGCGATTGCCGTACCGCAACGGGCTGATTCGCATCCATGACGCGCTGGCGTGGCTCAGCCAGATCGCGATGTTCCTGATGCTCGGGCTGCTCGTGTTCCCGTCGCGGCTGATGGATGTCGCGCCGATCGGGCTGGGCGTGGGGCTATTCCTCGCGCTGATCGCGCGTCCGCTGGCGGTGGCGCTGTGTTTGGCGCCGTTCCGGTTCCCGGCCAAAGAGGTCGGCTACGTTGGCTGGATCGGGCTGCGCGGCGCGGTCCCGATCATCCTGGCGACGTTCCCCGTGCTCGCGCAGGTGCAGGGGGCCGAGCGGATCTTCGACATCGTCTTCTTCATCATCGTGGTCAGCAGCATCATCCCCGGCGCAACCATCCGCTATGTGACCCGCCGACTCGGGTTTGACGTCCCCGAACGCCCGACGCCCGAGGCCGTGCTGGAGGTCAATACCACGCACGCGCTGGACGGGGAGCTGACGTCGTTCTTCATCGAGCCGTTCCTGGCCGTCTGCAACGCAAAGCTCTCCGACATCGAATTTCCGCCGGCGGCCGCGGTGGTGCTGATCGTGCGCGGCACGGAGCTGATGGCCGCCCGCGGCGACACCGTCCTGCGCGAGGGAGACCACTGCTACGTCTTCTTCCGCTTGAAAGATCGCGTGTTCATCGAGCTGCTGTTCGGTCGGCCGGAGGGGGGATAGACCTGCATGGGCCGCCTCGTCCCCGAAACGCGGTGAATAATGCGGGCTCGATTTCGACGGAAAAATGGCCGCATTTTCATGCGGCGGTTGCTATGATTGAACGGTCAGGCATTCTGCCTGACGGGCGGCCCGTTCTGGGTTGCCCGGACCCCAGGTTTCCCCGCGGCGGGGGCGCTGCGCGCGTGTGCGCGGCCCGCGCGGGGTGTGTGAAGGGAGCGTGCGTCATGCGCGAGTTGCTGCGAGACCCGGATCTGATGACCGGCATCATCCGTCGGCGCGTGTTGCGGGCGATGGTGCCGGCGATCAGGAAGCTCGACCGCGTCGCGCGCGGGATGAACCGCTTCGCGGACGACCACGAGCGGGTGGCGTGCATCGCGCTGGCGCGGCTGGCGCCGGTGGTGCTGGCCGCCGCTCGCGATGCTGACGACGAGGAGCGCAATTGGTTCTCCGACCCGATCTGGCAAACGCCCGAGAAGCAGGCGCTGCTGAAAGAGCTGATGAGACCGAAGACGCGGGAGGAGGTGGCCGAGGCGTGGGCCGAGACGTTCCGCGGGAGGGGGCCTGATTCGCTGAAGTACGAGACGGAGGAGGAGGCGCGGGAGTACGGACGGCAGTTGCACGACTCGATCGAACCTTTGGACATCAATCGGCGCACGATGCGCGGGAGGGCACGATGAGCGCACACGAGTTGGCCGAGGCCGCTTCCGAAAACTTCCGAAAACTTCCGATTCTGGCCGAACGCAGCGACACCTTGTCGGACAAGCAACGGACGGCGATCGAGCTGCTGCTGTTGGGCAAGAGTTTATCCGCCGTGGCCGCGCGTGTGCAGATCACGCCGCGCACGCTGTACACGTGGCGGCAGGACGAGCTGTTTTGTGAGGAGCTGGATCGTCGTCGCCGCGAGCTGTGGGACGGTGCTGCCGAGCGGTTGCGGGCGCTGGTCCATCCCGCGCTGGACGTGCTGGAGCGGCAGCTGCGCGACGAGTACGACCGCGCGCGCGTCCGCGCCGCGGGGATGCTCCTGCGCCTCGCGGACCTGCGCAAGTGCGTCCCGCCGGGGAAGGAGGAGGTCTGATCACGTGGGACGGGTTTTCAACCCGTGCTCTTCTGGTGAAGAAAGACCGGGAAGAGGGAGCGAAAGAGCTCACTTCCCCGAAAGAGCTTACTTCCCCAAGAGCTCACTTCCCCGTTACGAGGTTCGCATGGGCGTGATAGCCGGAGGAATCGAGGTACTCGCCGACCGCGTCGCGCAGTTGCCGCTGGATTGCGCCGGGCTCCTGGCGGGCGTTGAGCGTGACGAACCCGTGCTCCTCGGCCATCACGTCAAACTGGCGGATCAGCTCACCCTGGTACGCGACGAAGCTGTCGTACAGATCGTCGCCGTAGTTCATGTCCATGCCGGCTTCCCAGTAGTTCATCTTGCCGGCCTGGAGCACGCGCGGGACGAGGTCGTTGACGGCAACTTGCAGGTAGAACACGAGGTCCGGCGCGACGGCGAAGCCGAACAAATCATGCAGCCAGGGCTTCTCCGCGCCGCGGGCGATCCCGCGGGCGATGGCGGTGAAGCTGTAGCGGTCGGCGAGGACGATGAACCCGCTCTTAAGCGCCGGGAGGATCTGGTACTCCAACCGGTCGGCGAGGTCGGTTGCGTACATCAGGCAGTACGTCAGCCGGTGCAGCGAGTGGCCTTGCTTGGCGTCGGTGATCGCCTGCCCGACGAGCTTGGAGCGCGTCCAGCCGGTGTCGAGCACGGCGTAGCCCTGCACCTCGAGCCACTCCTTGAGCATGATCGTCTGCGTGCTCCTGCCGACGCCGTCGGTGCCTTCGAGGACGATCAGCTTGCCCGTGCATCCCTCCTTGGGGAAGTAGGGCATCGCGTGGGACATGTAATGAAAGGGGGCCGGACTCATGCGGTGTTCTCCTGATCGGCGTCGGGCTGATCGGCGTCGGGATTGGTGTCCACGTCGGCCCCCGCCCGCGCCGGCGGCGCGGGCGGGGGGGGCGCCCGCGGCGGGCGGGGATCGGCCCGCCGTTCAACG
>JBBSLV010000033.1:0-15511 GCA_038233535.1 Tepidisphaerales bacterium
AAAATTCTCGCCAAGGATCTGGCGCGGACCCTGATCGAGCAGGCCGTTCAATATGGTCCGTCGATCCACCTCGGCGAGCAGGTGCGCGACCTCGACTTCGACGACGACACGAAAACGTACACGATCCGGACCAACAAGAATGCCCATGCCGCCCGCGCGATCGTCATCGCCGCCGGGGTCGGGTCGTTTCAACCCAAGGCGCTCCCGCTGAGCGGCGTGGAGCGCTTCGAGGGCCACGGGTTGCATTACTTCGTGAAGGAGCTCGCCCCGTTCGCGGGCAAACGGATCCTGATCGTCGGCGGGGGGGACAGCGCCGTCGACTGGGCCAACGCGCTGGCCCCCCGGGCCGCCCAGTTGACGCTCATCCACCGCCGCGACCAGTTCCGCGCCCACGAGGACTCCGTCGCCAAAATGCGCGCCGCCCCGGTGACGATCAAAACGCCGTACGAGCTGAAGTCGATCGACGGAGACGGAAAAGTCGAACGAGCCGCCATCTATCACAATGAAAGTAAACACGAGGAAACGCTCGACGTCGACCATGTGCTGGTCAACATCGGCTTCAACAACTCGCTGGGTCCGATAACCGGATGGGGGTTGAACCTCGAAGCCGGGCAGTTGAAAGTCGACGGGATGATGCAGACGAACCGGTCCGGTCTCTTCGCCGCCGGCGACATCGCCACGTATCCCGGGAAGCTCAAACTCATCGCCACCGGCTTCGGCGAAGCCTGCGTCGCGGTGAACTACGCCAAGCACTACCTCGACCCCGCGGCGAACATCTTCCCGGGGCACAGTTCGAACATGAAGCGGTGATTTCGTCGCCGCATGTCGTATAATCCTGGCAGGGTCGCGCGCCTGAAAGAAGCCTTCGAGGAAGCCGGCAAATTATCAGAAGCTGCGCACGAACAGCTCGTCGAGCGGCTCCTGGAAGAAATCGAAGGCGTGAAGAAGCGGGATGCGACGCTCGCGGAGTCACAGGATCTTCTCGAGCGGTTGGCCAAGCATGCCCTCAATGCGCATCGCATGGGACTTGCGAAGCAAATGATATGATCAACTCCAGTGCGCGAGGTGTGCCGTGATCGAGACCATCGAGGGGTTCTACCGCAACGGAAAGGTCGAGTTGCTGAAGCCGCCGAGCGACGCGGAGGACGTGCGTGTGCTGGTGACGTTCCTGCGCGCCCAGTCCGACCAAGCGAAGGGGGAGCCGCTTCCGCCCGGACCCGACCGCGAGGCTGCGGTGAGCGCACTGTTGGCGGAAATGGAGCCGGGCATCCATCTCGGCGGTGGGCCGTATCCGACACGGGAGGATCTCTATGACCGGGACCGCGGCCGATCTGGTTCTCGCTGATACGAACATTTGCCTGTACGCGTTTGACGCCGACGCGCCCGTGAAGCGTCCGATCGCCCGTCAACTGCTCGCGGGGCTGATGCGGGATCACCGCCTCGTCCTCACCGCCCAGATCCTGTCAATCCATTTATCAACAACCCGCCGCAAGCCGCGGGTGGTTCAACGGCCAGGTGACACAAGGGAGTTTTGATGCGTTTTGCCACGATCGCGCTTTTCATCACGTCGTGGTTCGTTCCACTTCCCGCCCACGCCCAGCAGACCGCACCCGCCACGGCGCAGGCGACACCCCCCCGCCTACCTCGAACAGTTCGACGCCGGCTACTCGACGCTCATCGTCATTCCCGATCCGCTGCCCAACGTCGGGCGCGTGCTCACGCATCCGCCGCTTCAGCGGCTGTGGAATCAGGGAAAATTGACGCGCTTCATCCGCGGGAAGCAGAAGGTGGCGCTGCCAAACCTCCACGCGGCGTGGTTCATGGTGTTGCAGAACCAGCGCTGGGTGCCGGGCGAGATCGTGTTTGGGATGCGCGACGCGACGATGCAATCGTTCGGGCAGCTCCTTCAGTTGGTGTATGTCAGCGAGCTGCTCGACGCCGCGCGGGCGCTGGACGCGCAGGACGAAGCGGTCACGCTCCAGCGGGAGCTGCTGGCGACGCTGAAGCAACTGAAAATGCCGACGCTGCGCGTGTGGCTGAAGTTCCGCGACGACGCCGACGCCGACGCGGTGTTCACCATGGTGGCGGAAAACGCGCCGGCGGTGCTCACAGACTCTCCACTGGAAGTGGAAACCGACGAGCGCGCGGTGCGCGTTCGCTTTGACGCGAACACCTACCTCGCCGAGCCTGAAACGCGGATGACCTTCCTGGAGAGCATGGGATGGATCAGCGGAGAGGACGACCCCAACGGCGCGGCGCTGGCCGAGGCGCTGGGCAACGTGGCGACGTCGGTGGTCCTCGAACGCGCCGGCGGGGGGCTGCTGCTGACGAGAGGCGCCGCACCCGCCGGCGCGGCGCCGATGACGGCGCGGGATCTGGGCCCGCTGTTCAGCGCTGACGACCACACGATCGCGTTCGCAATGTGGGACATCCGCGAGCTTGTCGAGGCGTCGCGCGACTGGGTGCGCCTGCTGGATGCGTGGCAGGACACGCCGATCGGCCAGGCCGTCGCCGAAGCGGACGAGCAGGACTTCGTCGGCGACCTGCGGTCCATGTCGCGGCAGCTCCAGCAGATCGGCGCGGTCGGCGCCATGCGCGCGTGGGGCGGTGACAACCATATCGCTTTCCGCGCGCAGCAGGCGGGACCGCCCGCGGCGCTGGCGCTGGCCGATTCGCCGGTGACGCGCTTCATCCCCGCCGGCGTCGAAGGGTTCGGCATCGACACCGTCTCGACGCTCAGCCAGCGCGTCTCCGGCAGCTTCTCCGAGTTCGAGGGCCGTCTTGCCATACGGGAAATGAGGTCGCTCAATCACCCGGAGCGGGCGATGGAGGTGAAGCGCATTCTCGACGCGTACTACGGCCCGCTCGACCCGCTGCGGCAGTTCGTCTTCCATGAATCGCAGGACTGGTTCCGCCCGGGGTTCGGGTTCGTGCTCGGCACGCGCGGCACGATCACGCGGCTTGAGCTGCACTCGAAGAACGACGTGCCGTTCACGCTCAGCAACCTCCCGGTCCCCGAAGTCGCGCTGCTCGGCGTGCCGACGGACGCGCGACGGGACGGGGAGTACTTCAAACGCTTCTACGACCACTTCGTCACCGGCATCACCAACGCGATCGCGAATGACGACGACAACGATCACGACGACGACAACGGCTCGCCACGCGCGATTGAGTCGAAAGCGCCGACGCTTGTGAAGGAGATCGACCTGGGGCTGGACGCGCCGACGTTCGGCTTCGACGGGGCATGGATCGAAAAGCTGTCCGACGACCCCGTCACGATCATCCTCGACGGCGACGTCCGCCCGCACTACTTCGTCCGCGACGGGGTGCTGGTGTTCAGCACGTCGCCAAGGTTGAGCAAACAGATGCTCGCCGCGCAGCGCGTCGCGCCGCTGAAGCTGCCGGCGGACGATGCGTCGGCGGGGGCGCTGGTCGGTTACGGGCGCCTTTCGGGCAGCGTGTTCCAGTCCTACTTCGACATCGCCGCGAAGTGGGCGACCACTTTCTCGAACCTTCCGTCAACCCGCCCGGCCGGCGCTTCCACACGCCCGTTGCCCCAGCGCCCGCGCGGAGCAACCGGTCCCGCCACGCGCCCCTTCGACGACGCCGGCGTCGTCACCGTCCTGGAAGGCATCGGCGAGTTCTTCGGCCTGATCGAAACCATGCAATGGCGCTCTCATCAGGCGACCGACCAGCGCGACACGCGCGGGAACATCGTGTTTACGGAGTAGTGTTCCACATTAACCCAAACTTGACGCGGCGGTGACGGACTTGCAAACGTTCACGTCCTACAACTCCGCCCATGCAAGCCGCGACCCAATCTGTACATCGGCGGCGGGGGTTTACCCTCGTCGAATTGCTCGTCGTCATCGGGATCATCGCTTTATTGATCTCCCTGCTGTTGCCCGCGCTGAGCAAGGCGCGGGAGTCGGCCAATCGCATCAAGTGCGCCAGCAATCAGCGGTCGATTCTTCAGGCGGCGTTCATCCGTGCCGCGGAGTCGGTGAGAAACGCGACCCTGTTCCCCAACAGCAGCGGCGCCAATGACACGCTGGGGCACATCGTGCCCAAGTACATCAAGGACCCGATGATCGCGATCTGCCCGAGCACGCGCAACGGGATTCGTGACGACGTGTTCGTCAGCGACGCCATCAGCAACTCCGCCTACGACGGTTTTGACGTGCTGGAGGACATCCACCGCGTCGCCTCCAGTGCCGGGGACGACACCGGGCACAGCTATGAAGTGTTCAATTCCTACAGCAACGGCGTCTGGCCCGGGCGCACGCTCGACAGCCGCGACGGACCGCTGACCAAGCGGCACGGCAAGCTGATTCGCCCGGTTGACACCATCCTCATCCTCGACTCCGACCAGGATTCCTCCAGCGACTTTTTCCGCATGAACAACTGGCCGAACGTGGGCAACAACCACGGGGACAAGGGGTTGAACATCGGCTTCGGAGACGGCAGCGTGCGCTGGATCCCGCGCGGGGCGGAACTGATCCGCACGTACATCCGCGGCTTCCAGGGACCAGCCCAGACCCGGGTGTTCACCATGAAAAACTGCCCCGGGCTGGTCATCAGCAACGTGACGATCGGCGGCAAGTCATTCGCCAAGTATTCGTTCACCCAATAGGCCGCCACCACCCAGGACGTTTCATTTTTTCGAGCGTGCCGCAACCGGCACGTATCGCTCACTTAAAAGGAGAGAAAATCATGCGATATCCAGTCCTCACCGCGACCATCGCGGCCACCCTGCCCGCGGCCGCGTGGGCAGCCAGCACCAGCAGCGTGTCGTTTGAAAACGGCGTCAACGGATACACCGGGACGACCGACATGCGCCTGATCCAAGGCGTGGGCGGCAACCCGGACAGCAGCCAGCTCGGCTCGTCGGTCACGCAATACTATGTCGACGGTCGCTTCGTGAGCGACGGCGTCGCGACCGAGCCTGACGTACAAGGGTTGATCCGCTTCGACGACATCATCGGCGCCGGTCCCGGCCAGGTTCCGGCGGGCGCGTACGTTCTCAACGCCGGCCTGCGCATCACCACCGGCGACGCCGGCTTCGCCGACACCGGCAGCCGCGTCGGCGTCGCGCGAATGCTCCAGCCGTTCAACGATGCCAGCACCTACTCGCAGTACGGCGCCAACGGCCCGGCCTACCTCGACGGCAGCGCCGCCCGCGCGACCGGCTGGCTCGAGACGGGCGTCGCCGTCAGCGAGGTTCGGGAAATGCGCGCAACCCATATCGTGCAGGGTTGGGCCAACGGCCAGGCCAACCATGGGCTGGCGATTCAGTACGGCGTGGTGACGAACCACCGCAACGGATGGCAGATCAAGACCACGGGTGCCGATGTCGGGCAGCGCCCGGCGTTGAACGTCACCTACGTCAACGAACCCGTCGCCGTCGCCCGCTTCCAGCAGGGCGTCAACGGCTATAACGGCGCCAGGATGGCCTACCTCCAGGGGGGGACGAACTACACCCAGGATTTCGACGACCTGACCACCGACGGCGCGTTTATCGAGCAGGCGTTCGTCGACGGCCCGAACTCGACGGGAACCTCCCCCAACGATCAGGCGTTGATCAAGTTCGACAACCTCTTCGTCAGCCAGGGCGGCACCGTGCCCGACGGCGCCGAGATCGTCCAGGCCTTGCTCAACTTCTCCACCGGCGATGGCGGAAACTCCCCCAGCAGCAGCCGCTGGGACGTGAGCGAAATGCTCGTCGACTGGGACACCAGCCAGACGTTCACCAGCTTCGGGGGCAACGGTCCCGACACCGCCGACGGCGAGATCGGGCCCGTCATCGACAGCGAGCTTCGCATGCTCGCCGGCAGCATCGGCCAGTTCGACCTCACCAACCTGGTGCAGGACTGGCAGAACGGGGAAGCCAACAACGGGCTGAACCTTCAAAGCGCCGGCAGCGACGGGTGGCAGATCCACTTCACCGGCTCGAGCGTCACCGATGCCCGCCCGGAGCTGATGGTCGCCTACGTCGTGCCCGAGCCGTCGAGCCTCGCGCTGCTGGGGTTGGGCGGTTTGGCGATCCTGCGCCGCAGATCACGCCGCTAACGCAACCGCGTTATCAATCAAGGTGGGGTGCAGCCCGGGCGTTCCCCGGGCTGCTTCGTTATCTGCTCATTGTCAGACAGGCGTGGCGGACAGCGTGTGGGACAGGCGTGTCGGATAACCTCATTCCATGCTCGTTGCGACTGTTTTCGTGCCGGGCGCTGTCGGGCGCGGCAGGACGACCGCGCCGATGGACCAGACGAGCGCCCCCACCCCCAGCCAGCAGGCGACGATCCAGAGCGGGAGCGTCATTAGCCGCTGACATCGTCCGCAAGGCAGGCGATTTGGCGATGCATGCCGGGGCGGATTTCATCAAGATGAGCACCCGGCAAGGTCGTTCCCGCTGCCACGCTGCCGGTGACGATGGTGATGCTCGAAGCCATTGCGGCTGGCCAACGACATCCTCATGCAGCTCACGAAGGAAAGCAGCGGGGTGTACCAGTCGCTGGATTATTTCTCGAAAGATTGATTTGCCCCGGCAATCCACTCAGTATTACAATGTAATACATGAATTCAGCGCTTACCGTCCGACTTGATCGCGACCTGGAACGACTGCTGACCAAGCTTTGCCGCAGCACCGGCGCGAAGCGTAGCGATGTCGTCCGCGAGGCGCTGCGTCGTCACCTTTCGTTGCAGACGTTCGAGCGCCTTCGCCGCGAGATGATCCCGCTGGCACACAAGAAAGGGTTCGTCACGGATGAGGACGTGTTCGAGAAAATTTCGTGAGAGTATTCCTCGACACGAACGTTCTGGTGAGCGCTTTCACCACGCGCGGCGCGTGTGCGGACCTTTTCCGCGAAGTGCTGGAGGCTCATGAACTGATGACCAGCGATCGCGTGCTTGACGAATTGCAGCGCGTCCTCTCCGGGCGATTTGGAGTTCCCTCGGACAAGGTGCGCGAAGCGCTTCAGTTGCTGCGCGGCCACCACGTTCAAAACACTCCGGACAAGCTGATCGGCCCGAAGGTGCGAGATGCCGACGACGCATGGATTCTGGCGGCGGCGATTGCCGCAGGTGCGGAGGTTCTGGTCACGGGAGACAAGGATTTGCTCTCCGTAGCGGCGGATTCTCCGGTGAGAATCGTCGCTCCAAAAGGGTTTCTGAAGATGATCTGATGCCGCCAACGCCCCCCTCGCTCAATCCGGCTGCCACAATTCGCCCGGCGGGATCGCGAGGTCTTCGAACGGCGGAAGGTGGATCGTTTCCGCGTCGCGGGCGCGGCCGCTCGATTCGTATTTTCCGTTGAGCAGCCTGAACCCCTCAATGAGCTTCGTTTTCGGGTCGAGCAGCCAGTAATGCGCGACGCCCGCCGCTTCGTACTGCTCAAATTTATCGCGACGATCGATTGTGCCGCTGGATGGGCTGAGCACCTCAACGCACAGGTCCGGCGGGCCTTCCATCGCCTTCTCGCCGATCAGGTGCAGCCGATCTTTCGCGAAAAACAGGAGATCGGGTCGGCGGACGTCGTGCTCGCCGAAGATTGTGTCGACGTCGGTATACAAGCGCCCCAGCGAATGGCGATCGATGTGATTTCCCAACAGGATCGTGAGTCGAACGACCGTGTAACTATGTCTTGGAAGTGCGCTCGGGCTCACCGCGACCTCCCCGTTCACGAGTTCGAGGCGCACGCCCGGCGGGTCTTCGCCCAGCTCCATGAACTGGCGGGCCGTCATCTTGATGGTGCCGACGATGGACATTGCCTGACCTCGTCCGAAGTATAGCAGGTCTTGATTACGGCGCGACCTTCTCGATCACCGGCCGGATGATCAGCTTCGCCGGGGCGCCCGCGGGGAACTCGGCGAACCCCAGGCGCGCCCAGCCGTTGCGGAAGGGATATCGCGCGTCCTCGACCGTCACGCTCGATGCGTCCGGCGCGGTGAAGGTTTGCGTGTGACCGGCGAGGGAGACGCTCGCCGTCTTGTCGCCGGTCTTGATTTTCGTTTTGACGCCGTCGCCGAGGTCTTCCAACACGGGGAACGTGATGCGGATCGGGCCGGCGTAGCCGGGCAGCTCCACGGTCTGCTCGACCTGGTGCGGCGTCACGAGGTAATGCTCGGCAACGAGCTTTGGGCCGGAGAAGTAGCCCTGATAGATCACGCTGAAGCTGACGCGATCGGGCTCGGCGCGGACGTTCACGAGCGATGCGCTGCTGATGTCGCGGCCGGGGTGTTCGGCCAATCGCTTCCATTCGCCGTTGACGTCCTTCCACGCGCCGCCAATCGCCGCCGTCGTGCGCGGGACATCGGGGTACACCTCGCCTTCGGTGATCAACCCTTCACTCGGTCCAAGCTGCGGGTTGAAACCCTTCCTGTGCACGCGGAGCAAGCCGGTCGGATTGTGCGCGGGGTCGGCGGCGACGTCCAGCTCGAGGTGCATCCCGCCGGCGTTGGCGAACACTTTATTGAACGGCTCGCCGATGTGAAACGCGAACCCGCCGACTTCGGCGGGGGTGATCTGCTCGGCGACATCGTCGGTCCTGCCAGCATAATCGTGCGCGATGGCGAGCATGGCCACCGGGAGCAGATTGTATTGCGAATGCGAGGAGTAGGTCTCGTGGCCGTGCTGCTCGATCGGATCGGCGCGGTTCTTCACAATCCACATCTCCCCGCTCGGGCGCTGCCAGCGGAACATCGAACCCAGCGCGAGGCGCGCGGCGCGCTTGAACACGCCGGCCATCTCCTTGTCACCGTCGGCGAGAAACCGGGCGGCGAAGATTTCGTACGTGACGGCCTGCTGGGCCTCGTTCCACTGGTGGTGCGCGCTGCGCCCCCCGGTGGGCAGCTCGCCGGTGGGGGACTGCATGAACAAACTCGTCAGCGCGCCGCGGCGGAGCATTTCAGCAAGTTCGCTCGATCGCGCGCCGGTGTAACCGGATGCGATCAAGTCCGCCGCCCACAGGCGCGGAAAGTGGTCGTACGCCATCGGGCCTTCCGTATACAAGCCCCACGGCGAACCAAAGTGCCGGCCCTGCGCGCGGATGCTCTGCTCGACATACGCAATGTTTTCTCGCAGTCCGAGCTTGTGGAGAAGGAACTCACCGGATGCCGCGACCACGTTCCAGTTGTTGGCCCCCAGTGGGTAGACGTATACCTCGTACGGGTCGAACCCGGACAAATCATCCGCCCACTTCTTCGCGCGCTCCGGTGCGACGCGGTCCTTCAGCAGCGGATACGCGCGCGCCAGCGGGGGCGTGTAAAACTCCTCGTGCCTGTTCGCCGCCTTGCGTCTGGCGAGTTGACTCGACGCCCAATCGAACGCCTTCGCCGCAGGCTCCAGCAGATCGTCGCGTCCCGCGTGCGCCACCAGCGCCGCGGCGGCGTAGGCGAAGCAGGGGGTCGAATACTGGAACTCGGCCTCGCGATGCGGGTCGATGATCGCGCCGCGCTCGTCCTGGTGCTGCTTGAAAAAGTCCACATTGCCGGCGATCAGCTTCAGGTAGTCGGCGCGCGTCAAGCCGGTCGCGTCAAGCGTGCGATCGCCCTTCGTCAGCTCGGCGCGAAACCGCTTCACATGCGGCGCGATCGGGTCGGGCATAGCCTTCACGTCCGGCCAACTGTCGCGGATGGGCGCGCGGACCTGGGCGGCATCGAACTGCTGCCTGCTCACGTTGGGCGCCTCCGGCTTCTCCGCGGGCTCAAGGATCAGCGCATTGAGCACCCAGTTATTAACCGGCGAGTCGCACCGCAGGTTGAGCTGACCGCGCTTGATCTCGAACGCCGTCGTCAGCGTCGCGAACTCCGCGGCAGCGGCGGTGAGGCGCGGGAGCTTCACGCCGTCCACGTCGACGGATGCATCGAGGACATGATCGCCGTGTGATATGTCGCCGAAGATCAGCGTCATGCGATACATGCCGGGCTTGATGTCGACGCGAAACGTCGCCGGCGCGCGGCCAAAGGCGTAGTCGCCGCGGAGGCTGTCCGGTGCTTTGCGGTCGCGGTCGACGAGGCTTTCGGCGCCGACCCAGCCGTAACCCATTTGCGGTTCGTATCGCATATCGGCGGGGACGCGCGTGAAGCCGCTCTCGGCCGCGCCGGGGCCGAAGTCGAAGCGGCGCTCGGTCGCGTCTGATGCGCCCCCATACTGCGCAAACTTGATCATTTCGCTGCCGGCCAGGAGAAACGCGCCCACGCCGTATTCGTGCGTGTCGTCCGGCTTGATCCCGCCCGGCGCCGCGGCCACGCGCTGCACGTAACCGAGCCGACCCTCCGGCGACACCTTGTCCACCAGCGCCTGCCACGCCCTGCGGACCACCGGCTCGTACGTCGCGCGGTCGAGGTGACCGTTGTTGATCCCCCACGCCATCGCGTACGCGAAGAACGCGCTCCCGCTCGTCTCCGGCGTGTCGAACTCCGCGCGATCGAGCAAGCTCGGCGACCACAGCCCGTCCTCGCGCTGCACCCGCGCAACCGATTTGGCCATCGTCTGAAGCGTCTCGATGTACCGCGCCCGCGACGGGTGGTCCTTCGGCAGATACGGGATGATCCGCGCCAGCCCGCCCATGACCCAGCCGTTGCCGCGGCTCCAGAAAATCTTTTTCCCGCTCCTGGTTTTGGCCGGCGGGAAAAAACTTTTGTCGCGGTAGTAAAACCCTTCCTCCTCGTCGAACAGAAAGTCCGTCGCGTCCCAGAACTGCTCGTCCATGTAGGCGAGGTATTTGCTGTCGCCCGTCGCCTGCGCCAGCCGCGCGAGCGTGGGGGGCGACATGTACAGCGCGTCGCACCACCCCCAGTCGTCGCGCCCGCGCTGCGGGTCGTTCATCAGCCGGTCGTACCGCCGGCGCATCGGCGCGAGCATCTTTTCATCCTGTTTTATCGCGTAAATTTCAAGATACGTCTGTCCGCAAGCGACGTCGTCGGCGTGACGCCAGTGATGTTCGTTGGCGGGTGCCCAGTTGCCCCGCTGGGACCAAGCGATGGCGGCGTCGAGGTACTTCGGATCCTTCGTCGTCTCATGGATTCCCATCACCCCCGTGTAAAACGCCGCGCGAATCCAGCCTGTGGTGGGCTTGGTCTTCGCCTGCGCGACGAGCTGATAATCCGCGGCGCGGCGCATGACGTCGATCACCTGCTCAGCGGTGAAGCCCGGCGCGGGCGCGGTTGTGACCGATGGGGTTGCGGGTGCGGTTGTCGCGGCTTGGGCCCGCGCCTGCGGCGCGAGCAGGGCCAAGGGCAGGAGGACAACCATGCAGCAGAATCGGGACATAAATTCCTCTTGGTGAATGATCCGCGATCTCACAGCGGCGTGGCCGCTTCAGCGGCCACGTGTCGCGGCCCTCTGCGCGAGTGCCTTATGCGCGAGTGTTTCCAAGACCGCTATCGCCCGCGGTCTCCTCCAGGGCATACGCTTCGCGCTCGAATGGGTTGTCCTCGTACGCGCGGCCGCCCCGGAAATGGACGACGACCGACAAAAGCAGATACGCCGGGATGAACAGCGGTCCCCAGCGTTCGGCCTGGCGGACGTGAACGCGTTCGTGGATGCGCGTGAAGTCGAGCAGTTGCTGATTTCGGCCAAGGACGACGTGCCCGAGCGTCATCGCCGACGCGCCCCCGCGCAACGGGGTGCAATGTCGAAGGAACTCCGCAACAAGCCCGCCATGAATTTCGAGCACGCCGTCCACGATCCGCACCCCGCCCCCGCCCATCAGTGCCGCGGGGACGAACAGCAGCCCGATGACGGTCGTCGGCAGCGCCCACAGGTAGACAAGCGGCCGCGAGAGGTGCATGGCGGCTTAGTCTACCCGTGCGGCACGTTCCCCGCGCCCCATCCGTCTGCGCCCCGACCGTCCGCGCCCCATCCACCACGCCCGGCGTAGACGCACAGCGCGGTCGGGATGCCGATCACCAGCAACGTCTCGATGAAGCGCACCCACGCGCGCCACGCCGCCCGATTCTGCAAGCGCAGGTAACCGACGATGCCCGTGTGGCCGGTGACCGGCTGGAGGAGATTGCGGTCGTAGTCGTGCAGCGCGCTCGTCCGCGTGTCGGGCGCACCCGGCGCATCGGGCGCCTGAAGCATGGCCGCCATCGGTTGCCGCGCCTGACGGCGATAGTCATGTGCGTCGCTGACATACTGCGCCAGCGCGAGCGACACCACGCTGACGCACCCCGCGACCAGCGGAATCGCCACTCGGCGCAACCGTGAGCGCACCCCCAGTCGGTCGAACAGCCCCATCAACGCCGCGCCGAGCATCATCCCGTGCAACACGGGCGTGAAGACGAGGAACACCGGAATCGGGCTTCGCCACCACCCCCACATCACCCCCGCGACCGCCAGCGCGATCAACAGCGAGATGACGATGGCGATGAGGTCATGCTTGAGGGTCATGTTTTCACCCGCGCCATCCGGATGACACAACGTCAGTAATCAGGCCGTCTCATCATGCCATCGTCACGTGCACCGACGCCGCCCTATACGTTCGCTCGGCTCAAGGCCTCAATGAAGCCCTGACCGGCACGACATCATTCGCAGGCCAGTTGATCTGCATCACGAAATCATGTTGATTGTGTGGTGGCCTTGAACGCCTTTGTCGCCGCGTTAATTGTCTGGTCGATCGCCTTGTCGTCGTGAGCCAACCCGACGAAGAGCGCTTCGTACTGGCTGGGGGCGAGGTAGACCCCGTGGTCGAGCATGACGTGGAAGAATTTGGCGTAACGGTCCGTGTCGGAAGCGGTGGCGTCGGCATAATTCAGCACTTGCTTGCCCCCCTCGCGGACGAAGAACAGCCCGATCATGCTCCCCACGCGGTGGACGGCCACGGGCACGCCGGCGTCCTCGGCGGCGTCAATCAGCCCCTCGGCGAGATTGTCGCCGGCGCGCTCCAGCGCCTCGTAGGCGCCCGGCTCCTTGAGAATCTCCAGCGTCGCCAGCCCGCAACCCATCGCCAGCGGGTTCCCGCTGAGCGTGCCGGCCTGGTACATCGGGCCGGCGGGGCTGACGAGGTCCATGATCGTTCGGCTCGCGCCGTACGCGGCGCACGGGAGGCCGCCGCCGATGACCTTGCCGAGGCACGTGATGTCGGGCTTGATGTCGTAGCGCACCTGCGCCCCGCCCCAGGCGACGCGGAAGCCGGTCATCACCTCGTCGAACAGCAGCAGCGCGCCGTGCTGGTCGCACAGTTCGCGCAGGCCTTTCAAATAACCGTCGGCGGGCGGGACCAGTCCCATGTTCCCCGCGACCGGCTCGACGCAGAACGCGGCGATCTTGCCGGGGAACTTCTCGAACACCTCTCGGGCGGCGGCGAGGTCGTTGTAATGCACCGAGAGCGTCGAGGCCGTGATCGAGGACGGAATGCCCGGGCTGCTTGGCGTGCCCAGGGTGAGCGCGCCGCTGCCGGCTTCGACGAGCAGCCCGTCGGCGTGCCCGTGGTAGCCGCCGATGCACTTGATGATGAAATCTCGCCCCGTGGCGGCGCGCGCCAGGCGGATCGCGCTCATGGCGGCTTCGGTCCCGCTGTTGACGAATCGCACCATCTCGACCGACGGCAGCGCCGACGCGATCAGCGTCGCCAACTGCGTCTCGCCCTCGGTGGGCGCGCCGAAGCTCGTCCCGCGCCCGACGGCTTTGCTCAGCGCCGCCACCACGCGCTCGTGCGCGTGCCCGACGATCATCGGGCCGTAGCTGCCGACGTAATCGATGTATTCGTTCCCGTCGACGTCGGTGACGCGGCACCCCTCGGCCTCCTTGATGAACAGCGGCGTCCCGCCCACCGCCTTGAAGGCGCGGACGGGGGACGACACCCCGCCGGGCATGACCTGGCGGGCCTTGAGAAACGCGGCTTCGGAGTTGGCGATGGAGCGAGTGCGGTCGGGCATCGGTGACAACCGTTCGGGTAAAGGGGAAGCGGGGAATCTTAGGAAAGTCCGCCGCATGTCGCAACGCGGCGCGACGGGCCGCGTAGCACTTCCACTCTCTCTCCCCGGGATACCGGTGAGAAAAGGACGCAACTGGAGGACTGATGATCTCAGCAAGAAACGTAGCAACGTTCATCGCCGTCGCGCTTTTCGTTCGGGCGAGCTACGCCCAGCACCGTGTCGTCGCAGATCGCGCGATCATGGACAAAACCGAGCTGCCCAAGGCGATCGCCGGTCCCGGTGCGGGCAAGCACAACGAAAAACTCGAAATCGTCGCGCTGTTTCCCGACACGATGCTCGCCGGCGTGGTCACGACGCGCGAGGGACGCATCTTCCTCAGCTTTCCCCGGTGGAACCCCGTCGAGTTCAGCGCGGCGGAGTTGACGAAGGCGGGGACGCTCGAACCCGTTCCCAACCGCGAACAACATCAACCCGTGGCCGGTGACAAGCGACTCATCTCGATCCAGGGGCTCGACGTCGACGCGAAAGGCCGGCTCTGGCTGCTCGATGCGGGCAATGCAACGCTGCACTGCGTCGATCTCGCGTCGAAGCAGATCATCAAATCCTGGCGGCCGTCGAACGAGACGCTCGGCGACTCGACCTACGCGAACGACGTGCGGATCGACCTCCGGCGGGGGACCGACGGCTTCGCGTTCATCTCCGACACGGCCGGCGCGGGCGTGATCGTCATCGACCTCGCGACGGGCCAGAACTGGCGCCGGCTGAGCAAGTCGCCGTCGGCGCGGATCGATGAAACCTCCGACCCGCGCGTCGAAGGCGCGCCGCTGGCCATGCGCGGCCACACGGACGGCATCGCGCTCAGCCCCGACGGAAAAACGCTCTACTACCACGGCCTCAGCCGGCGCGCCCTGTTCAGCGTCAGCGCCGCTGCGCTGGCCGAAACAAACGTCACCGACGAGGAGGTGGAAGCAACGATCAAGAAGATTGCGAACAAGACGTCAGCCAGCGACGGCATCGGCTGCGACGCGGAAAATCGCGTGTACACGACCGATTACGAGGACGGCGCGATCCGCCGGTGGACGCCCGGCGCGGGCGAGGACCAGCCGGGCGAAATTATCATCCAGGACGAGCGATTGCTCTGGCCGGATGCGGTCGCAATCCACGGGGGATACCTGTACATCACCACCAACCAACTCAACCGCGGCGACAAGAAAACCCCGCCTTACGGTCTGTTCCGCGTGCCGGTGGATGCCAAGGGAATTGGGGAGAAGTAAAGTGGCATGGGCATCCTGCCCATGGTGCGTGCACTCACGCACATCGGGCGCAGCCCGATTCCGCAACCGCGGAGCGGCTCTCACCTGAACCCTGGAACAGTTCGCTCCGCGATTGCTGTTCGCGGCTGCGCCGCGAGCGTGCGTGTACACACGCCATGGGCAAGATGCCCATGCCACGGGACAATCATTGCCGCAGCGCCAGAATCAGCTCGATCTCGCCGCTGGGTCGCCCCAGGCGCGACGCAATGTCTCCGGGGGTGCGGCCTTGGTCGGCGAGTGTGTAGATCTCGGCGTAGCGCGGGTCCATCGCATGTTCGGATGACAGCGGCGGCGGTGGCATCGACGGGGCGTCGAGCGGTT
>JBBSLV010000034.1:0-15398 GCA_038233535.1 Tepidisphaerales bacterium
CGTCACGGAAGAATCGACCGCATCGGCCACGCCCGATCTCACCCTCCGCACCCCGCCGAATTGGACCGCGATCTGCTTCTTCGCATTCCTTGGCGCATTGCACCTGTCCATCGCGCTCCCGGCGTTTTACCACCGCCGGTGGGAGGGGTTTCTCAGCCTCGCGTTTGGGGTGATCTTCATCGGCGTCGCGCTGCTGTGCCGGCTCGTGTGCAGTGACCTGACGATCGAGCGGCGCAACCGCCGGATCCGCCTCCGCACCGGCTGCCGCCGGCTGTGCATCGAGCGGTTCATCCCGTTTCAAAGTGTTCACGGCGTGCGGCTGATGATGATGCCCGGCCGATCGCCCGAAGCCTCGCGCATCGAGCTGCTCTGCGACAACGAAGACCTTCAATGCCCCCCCACCGACATCCCGCGGCAACAGGCGCTGTGTTTGGCGCTGATGATGAACGTGCGGCTGATCAAGGTATACGCGGATGACGCGCCCGATCCCGCGGAGCGTCTGGAACCGATGCCGTCGGATCGAATATGAACGAACGCCTGAGGGCGCCAAGTGTCCGTTTAGCCCCGCCGCTTGCAGCGGGTTCTGCTTGTCCGACCCGAAGAAACCCGCCGCAAGCGGCGGGGCTAAACGGGGTGTTATGCAATCTTGAGCGAACGAAAGCGCGAATAGGCGGCTTCCCAGCGCTTCGTCTCCCGCGGTCGGTAGCGCTTCACGTCGAAGCTGTCGCGCACGATCACCCGCGCCTCCGCGAGGCTCTTCACATCTCCCGTCGCCATCGCCTGCACGAGAATGTTGCCGATGGCCGTCGCTTCCACCGGTCCGGCGATCACCACGCGGTGGCATGCGTCGGCGGTCATCTGGTTGAGCAGCTCGTTCTGCGTTCCCCCGCCGACGATGTGGATGGTGTTGATGCGCCGGCCCAGGACGTCTTCCAGTCCTTCGAGCGTGCGGCGGTACGTTAATGCGAGGCTCTCAAGGCACGTGCGGACGTAGTCGCCGCGGTTGTTCGGCCTGGGCTGCTTCGTCTGCTCGCAGAATCGGTCGATCTTCGTCGGCATCTCGCCGGGCGTGAGAAACGGCGCATGATCCGGGTCGATCAGCGCTGCGAACCCCTTGGCGCGCCCCGCCATCTGCGTCAGCTCGGCGTAGGTGTGCTCGTAGCCTTCCTTCTTGAAATGCCGTCGGCACTCCTGCACGAGCCAGAGGCCCATGATGTTTTTCAGGAACCGGATCGTCCCGCCGACGCCCCCCTCGTTCGTGTAGTTGTAGCGGAGGGATTTTTCGTTGATGACCGGCTCGGCCAGCTCGACGCCCATCAGCGACCAGGTTCCCGAGCTGATGTAGCACCAGTCGTTCGACGTGGACCCCTCGCCCTCCGCCGTCGGAACGGCCGCGACAGCGCTGCCCGTGTCGTGGCACGCCGGCGCGATCACGGGGATGGGCCCGACGCCGCACTCGTCGGCGACATCGCTTGTAATGGATCCGATGACCGTGCCGGAGGGGACGATTTCCGGCAGGATGCGCGTGGGGATGCCGAGCTGATCGAGCATCGGACGGGCCCAGTCGCGCTGTCGCGGGTCGTACATCTGGCTGGTCGACGCGATCGAGAACTCGGTCTTGCGCACGCCGGTGAACAGGAAATTGAACAGGTCGGGCATGAACAGCAGCGTCTCGGCGATCTCCAGCGCTTGCGAGTTCTGCTCGCGCATGGCCATGAGCTGAAAGAGCGTGTTGAACTGCATGAACTGAACGCCCGTGGCCTGGAATATCTGGTCGCGCGGGATCTTCGCGAACGTCCGCTCCATCACCCCGTCGGTGCGGGCGTCGCGATAGTGATAGGGATTGCCCAGCACGTTCCCGACCTTGCCGATCAACCCGTAATCGACGCCCCAGGTGTCCACGCCGATGCCTGACAGCGGCGGTCCGCCGGCGACGTTCTTCAACCCGGTCTTGAGCTCTTCCCACTGCGCAAGAAGATTCCAGTGCAGGTGGCCGTTCATCCGCCCGGTGGGGTTGGCGAAGCGATGTTTCTCCTGGAGCGTGAGCCGCCCGTTCTCGAGTGTGCCAAGCACCGCCCGCCCACTCTCAGCGCCGAGATCGAACGCGAGGAAATTCCGTCCCGCCATGCGTGTGTCTCCGTTGGTAGCGCGGACATCGTAACAGCAGACGCGGGCATCGCCACCGGTGAGGAATACCGCGACTTTGTCATCCTGAGAGCACTCCGAAGGATCTCCCGCATCCGGACACCAGAGATCCTTCGGGGTACCTCAGGATGACAGGGCGGGCGGGGATCGATAGCATCCGCAAAATGCACCGGACGCGCGTCAAAATCTGCGGGATCACTCGACCAGAGGACGCCGCGGCGGCAGCCGTCGCGGGGGCGGACGCGATCGGGATGGTGTTTTACGCGCCTGCGCCGCGGAACATCTCCATTGAGCGGGCGAAGGAGATCCTCGACGTCCTGCCCCCGTTCGTCTCGCCCGTGGGGCTGTTCGTTGACGCACCGGCCGATGAGATCCGACGCATTGCCGATGAGCTGCACCTGGGCCACGTCCAACTGCACGGCCAGGAGCCGCCCGAGCGCGTCGCGGAGCTGCGCGGGTTGCAGGTGATCAAGGCCATGCGCGTCGACGCGCAGTTCGGCGAGACGCTCGCCGCGTGGCGCCGCGCATCGGCGGAGCTTGATCTCACGAACCTCCGCGGCATCGTGCTCGAAACCGGGGGCACGCGCCAAGCCGGCGGGACCGGCGTGGCCAACGACTGGACGGCCGTCCTGCGCCACCGCGACGCCGGCGCGTTCGAAGGGTTGCCGCCATTGATCGCCGCCGGGGGGTTGACGCCGCAAACGGTCGGCGACGTCGTGCGCAACTTGCGCCCGTGGGCGGTCGACGTCAGCAGCGGCGTGGAAAGCGCGAAGGGATTGAAGTCGGTGGAGAAGATTCAGCAGTTCGTGCAAGCGGTGCGGGAAGCCGACGCGGTGCTGAACGAGCGGCGCCAAAGCACTATTCCGTGACCGTCACCTGTCGCGGGACGAGGAGCAGAACGTTTTCCATCTGCTCGGCGGCACCGTCCTGCACGAAGAAGCGGTTGCCGATGCTGCCCGGCCATGTCGCCTCGGCCGACGGCGCGACGACGAGGAAGCTGTCCACCGCCACGTCGGCCCTGAGGTTCACGTCGTAGTAGCGCCGCGGCTGCGTGAACGCGACTTCCTGCTCTTTGTTCCCCGCCAACCACTCCAGCCGCTTGCGGTGCTCCTTCACGACCGGACAGAGGACGATGCGGATCGTTCCCCGCTTGCGCGGCGCGGGCTGATAGGAGAGCGTCACGTAGTTTTCGCACCGATCGAAGCTCGTGCCGATCAACTCGTTCACGCCATTGAAGTGCCAGATCAACTGGCTGGGCACTTCCTTGCGAATTTCAAGATCGACGTCCTTGCCCTCGGACTGCACAAGGCTGGCGACGCGATGACTGCCGGGCTGCTCCTCGATCGTCTGGCGGAAGCGCTCGTACTCCGCGATCGGCGCCTCCCCGACGCGCACGCCGTTCTTGATCAAGAGGTCGTACGTCGCCACGTCGACCGCCTGCTCGTTCACGCGGCGCCAGAATTCTTCATTGCGGCTGACCATGCCGTATGGGACGGTCAGGACGTACACGTCCAGCCGCATGCGTATCGGCGCATCGGCGTTGCGCCCCTTGGCGATATTGCCGCGGCGCGATTCGGAAGCGTAGGCGGCGATCCGCTCGCGCTGCTCCAGCGCCGCCGCGTCGGGCGCAGCCGTCGTCGTCGGGGCGCGGCTTTTGCCCGCGCAGCCCGCGACGATCAGCACGAGGATGGATGCCCACAGTTTCGTCACGTGCGTTGTGATTACGACTCGGCGATCGTCTCGATCACCAACCCCAGCCCCCGCTCCCACTGATCCTGACTGATGTTGATCGGCGGTGCCAGCCGAATCACTTTTTTCGCGGTGAGGTTGATTACAATCCCCCGCTCCAATGCCCGCTCGACGAACTTCCGCGGCTCGTCTCTCAATTCGATCCCGAGAAACAGCCCCCGACCTCGTACGTCGGCCAGCTTCGATTGGATCGACGGCTCATTCCGCAGCCGATCGATCGCGTGCCGGCCAAGCTTCGTGGCGTGTTCCAACAGGTTGTCCCGCTCGATCACGTCGAAGAGGGTCTTGGAGACGTTCATACAGATCGGATTTCCGCCCAGCGTGCACCCATGTTTTCCCGGACCAAACAGCTTGGCGACATGGGGCCTGGCAAGCATCACCCCCACCGGCAGCCCCCCCCCGACGGCCTTGCCGAGGGTCATGATGTCCGGGGTCACGGATGGGTTCGGGAGAGGGTTCAGGGTTCCGGGAAGAAGAAACCGTCCCCGTCCTGGTTTTCTCTTCCGTCTCGGTTTTCTCTGCTCCTGAACCCTGAACCCTGAACCCTGAACCCTCGCGTGAACCCTGAACCCCGAACCCTGAACCCTCCCCGCAACCCTGATGTGCGAACCACCGGCCCGTCCGGCCGCAGCCGGTCCAGACTTCGTCGAAGATCAGGGTCAGCCCGCGCTCGTCACAGAGCTTGCGGAGCTTGGGCAGATAGTCGCTGGGGTATTCGTTGATCCCGCCTTCGCCCTGGATCGGCTCGACCAGGATCCCGGCCGTCTCGTCGTCGATGGCGGCGGCGAGGGCGTCGTAGTCCCCGCCCTCGACCTGCACGAAGCCGGGGACGAGCGGCTCGAACCCCGCCTTCACGGCCGGGTTGCCCGTGGCCGTGATCATCGCGAGCGTGCGCCCGTGAAAACTCTTGTTCAGCGAAATGATTTTCCACCGTTTGGGGTTCGACGCGCTCCCGCGCAGCCGCGCGAGCTTCACCGCGGCTTCATTCGCTTCCGCGCCGCTATGACAGAAGAACGCCTGGCCCTGGAACGCGTGGCGGTTGAGGCGCTCGCCCAACTCCATCTGCGGCTCGGTGTAAAACTGATTGCCGACGTGCCAGAGCTTGTGCGCCTGCTCGGTCGCGGCGGCGACGAGGGCCGGGTGACAGTGCCCGAGGATCGCCCCGCCGAACCCGGCGAAGAGGTCGAGGTAGCGCTTGCCCGAATCGTCCCAGAGCGCCGTGCCCTCGCCTCGCGTCATGACGATGGGAAGGCGCGCATAGTTGCTCATCAGGACTTGCTTGCTTCGCTCGACCAACTGCTCCATGTCCGACATCGTGTTAAATCGCCTTTCGCGTGGGGGCGCGAAGAATAACAAATCTGCACGTTTCCAGCATCCTGCGCAGTGGACATCCTTCGATCCCCTCATCAAGCTGCCCGCATGAACAGCCAACTGCGTTGGGGCATTCTGGGTACCGGAAACATCGCGGGACAGTTCGCCGCCGGCGTGAAGTCCTCGCGGCGGAGCGTCATCACCGCCGCAGGCTCGCGACGGCTCGATACGGTGAGGAAATTCGCGACCCAGCACGAAATCCCCCGCGTTTACGGCAGCTATGACGAGCTTCTCGCCGATCCCGAGGTCGACGCCGTTTACAACGCGCTGCCCAATTCCCTGCACCACGAGTGGACGATCAAGGCGCTTCGCGCCGGCAAGCACGTCCTGTGCGAGAAGCCGTTCGCCATGGACCTGCCACAAGCTGTCGAAATGTTCGACGTCGCCCGACAGACGGGCCGGACGCTCGTTGAGGCGTTCATGTACCGCTCGCACCCGCTGACCAAGGCCGTACTCGACACGGTCCGCGGCGGCGCGATCGGCGAATTGCGGCTGATCCGCACGAGCTTCTGCTACCGCACGACCAGGATCGACGGCAACATCCGCTTCGCTCCGGACCTGGGCGGGGGCGCCCTGATGGACGTCGGCTGCTATTGCATCAGCTTCTCGCGCCTGATCGCGGACGCCGAACCAAGCAGTGTTTACGCCACGTCGCGCACGCACTCCACCAGCGTGGACGATGTCGTCGTCGCAGCGATGCACTTCCCCGGCGACGTGCTGGCCAGCTTCACCGCCGGTATGAGCGTGCAGGCCGACAACGCGGCGTACATCTGCGGGACTGAGGGATACATCGAAGTCCCCGTGCCGTGGAAGCCGCCGGTGACTGGCGCTCTCTACACGATCGCCCGCGGCATCCCGCCGAAACAGGATAATCCGGCGCCGATGAAAACCCCGCCGCGCGAGACGCGAACGGTCCACGCGGACCTGGAACTTTACGGCCTGGAAGCCGACGACTTCGCCGTCACCGTTTTGGATAACAAGCCCCCCGCCGTCAGCGAAGCCGATACCCTCGGAAACATGGCGGTGCTCGACGAGATGCGAAGGCAAATCAATAGGATCCAGCCAGCGGTGGGGCACCGATGAAGAGGATAAGCCCCTTCCGCTGCATCGGTGTTCATCGGTGCCCCATCGGTGGCTAAACTTCTCCCGTGATCATCGCCATGAACGCCGGCGGCATTGCCGCCACGAACTGCTATCTTGTCGCGGACGAAGCATCGCGGCAGGCCGTGCTTTTTGACGCGCCCAACGACACCGTCGGCCCGCTGCTCGACGAGGTCGCCGATCGCGGGTTTGAATTGATCGGGTTGTGGCTGACGCACGGGCACTTCGACCACATCGCGGACCACAGGGTGGTGACGGATCGTTTTCCGGGCGCGCGGGTGCTCATTCATCCGCTGGACGCGCCCAAGCTTCGCAACCCGCGCAGCTCGACGTTCGTGCTGCCGTTCACGATCCCCCCGCGCGAGCCGGATGGGCTGGTCGAGGATGGGCAATCGCTGCGGATCGGTTCTCTTCGCGTGGACGTCATCCACACCCCCGGCCACGCGCCGGGGCACGTGATGTACCACCTGCCGGATGAAAAAGTCCTCGTCGGCGGCGACTTGATCATCATGGGCGCGGTCGGGCGGACGGATCTGCCGGACTCGGATCCCGATGCGCTGGATGGCTCGATCCGCCGGGTGATGCAGTTGCCCGACGACACCACCCTGCTCCCCGGTCACGGCCAACCCAGCACCCTCGGCGACGAGCGCCGGAGCAACGAGTACGTCATCGCAGCGCTGCAAGTCCGTTAATGGGCATCACCGAAAAGAGCGTCACCCCGAGTCCTCACGTGGCTGCGCCGCATTCGTGTTCCGATTTCCTTTCATCACCGCGGGTGATACTTCTTGTGGATCGCCTTCAACCGGTCCTGGTCGACGTGGGTGTAGATCTGCGTCGTCGCGATGTCGCTGTGACCGAGCAGTTCCTGCACGATTCGAAGATCGGCCCCGCCACCGAGGAGATGGCTGGCGAAACAATGCCGCAGCGTGTGCGGCGAGACGTGCTTGAGCAGCCCGCTCGATCGGCCGTACTTTTCAACGATCATCCACAGCCCGATGCGCTCCAGCGGCTTGCCCGTGCGCGACAGCAGCAGCAGCTCGCTCGGCGTCTTCTCAAGCTTCGCGCGGCTTTCGAGCAGGTAGCGCGTGATTGCTTCCGACGCCGCCTGCCCCAGCGGGACGATCCGCTCCTTCATCCCCTTGCCCAGCACGCGAACGCAGCCGACCTGGAGGTTCACGTCGCGCGTCTTCAGCTCGCACAGTTCCGTCGCGCGCACGCCGCTGGCATAGAGCAATTCGAGGATCGCGACGTCGCGCGTGAACAGCATCGACTTCGGGTTGGGCGCGCCGATGAGCTGATTGACCTGCGCGCGGCTGAGGATTTTGGGCAGCGACTGCTCGGGTTTGGGCCGCTCGAGCTGCTGGAGGACGCCGACGACGTCGTAGCCTTGGGCGGCGAGGTAACGGAGGAACACGCGGATGGCGGCGATCCGCCGAGCGACGGTTCGCGTCGATTGCCCCTTGCGGGTCTGGTTCTGGAGGTAGTTACGGAAGTCGTCGGCGGTGGCGGTGGTCAGCGACAGGCCGCGCTGCTCGAACATGTCCTGGATGTCTTCCAGGTCGCGGCGGTAGGCGAGCAGCGTGTTGTGGGCAAGCCCGCGCTCGGACGCGAGGTGCAGCAGGAACTCACGCAGCGCCGGCAGCGTGCTTCGCGTGTCGAGCGGGGACCGTGACTTGGATAAACCGGTCGTTGTCATGGCTGGCGGTTGACGCGGAGACGGCTGAAAGCCGCTCGGCCGTCTCACCCCGGCGGATGCGGCGCTCGATCACCAGATCAAGGTACGCGGGGCAACCCTTGTATCGGCCGAAGCAGAACTTGAACGCGTGTTGCAGGTGATCGATGCTGAAGTTCTCGGCGCAGCGGGCGTCCGAACGGTTCAAAAACGGGCAATGCTCAACGCGGTCCGGCATCGGTGTGTCACTCCTTTGACACACTTGGTTATCGGCACTTCGCTGACGAGAAGTTGAACCACCAAGACACCAAAACCACCAAGCGGTTCTCTTCAAACTCCGAATCAACCGGCATATCGCGCCGGGGAATGCAGAGCTAAAAGCAACCGCTTGGTGGGCTTCGTGTCTTGGTGGTTAATCAATCTGATGATCACATCGCCTGCAATTCCTTGAGGATCCCTTCGCCTTCGGTTGGTTCCTGCTGCTTCTGTTTCTGGAGATCGCGGAAACCCTTGGCGAGCGACTTTTCGTCGATGTCGGCCAGCGGGAGGAAAACGCCGTGGACGGCTTTGGCTTGGAAGAGGTGGTGGGCGACGATGCCCATCACCTCAATGCCGGATGGATCGAGCGCCGGTCCCCGCG
Source organism: Tepidisphaerales bacterium (assembly GCA_038233535.1). Lineage (GTDB taxonomy): Bacteria > Planctomycetota > Phycisphaerae > Tepidisphaerales > Tepidisphaeraceae > DASYWJ01. Next base: position 8,679 of record JBBSLV010000034.1, read on the forward strand.
CGGCGGTGGATTCGAGGATGAGGCGCAACAGGTCCGACGCCTTCGTCGGCTCGGCGATCAAGCCCGCGAGTTCCTCGGCGCGCCCGGGGGTGATCAGGAAGACTTTGGCTGCATTAGCGCGCGGACCGCGCTGGAGGGCAACGTACGTGTAGTCCTGCAAGGGGCGCACATGGCGGAACGACCCCTTGCCGAGTTGGGAGAGCTGCTCGACATATGCTTTGATTTTCTCCGCCGTCTCGAAGTGCAGTTCGGCGGCGGCCTGCTGCATCCGGCGGGTTTGTTCGCGGACGTGGTCGTGCGGGTCGCTTAACACACTCGCGCTGTGCGCGACGAGCTCGCGATAGGCGTCGAGCGAGACCGTCCCGTCGCACGGGCCGACGCACTTGTCCATCTGCTTCCACGCGCAGGGGCCGGCGTGGGGGGACTGCGTGAGGATCGAATAATCGCGACACAGGTCGAAGAGGCTTTCGGCCAGATGGACGAGCTTCTGGGCGGCGTGTTTGTCCTCAAGCGGGCCGAGGTAGACGCCGGTGGTGTGCGTGGGCTCGATCGTGCGCGTGTAGCGCGGATGGTCCGTCCGCGGGTTCACGTGGACAAACCACGCGGGGCGGAAGCCGGTCATGCCGCGGTAGGTTTGAGGGAAAGTTTCGCGCGCGGCTTGGAGATAAACGACGTCGGCCTCGAACGCGCTGTCGACACGCCGCCAATGTACGTGGCGGATCAGGTCGCGGTAGTCGATGCGCTTGCTCAATCCGACGTCGTCCTCGCCCCGTCCGCCCAGCCGGCGTTTGAGGCTGTAGCGGAGGTTCTTCACGCTCAGGAGTTGGACCGGCCGGTTGTCGGCGTCGGCCATCAGGTAGATCGCCCACTTGGCGGGGATCTGCTTGAGGAATGACTCGAACTCGCCTGCCGGATCGAACGCGGCGTGACGGTCGAAGAGGTCAGACTGCGCTACTTCGAAGAGGTTGTCGGACGCGTCGCTCACGCAACCATTATCGTAGGCGCGGCGGGTTCGCCGCCAGCGGATTCGGGCGGTCGGCGAACAGCAGTTGTGCAAGCTTGTCCGCGCCGTCCCGCGACGACGGCGCGTCCGACGGCGCATCCGCCGGCGCACCCGGCGGGGACTCCGTGTCATCGGGCACGAACCCCGCCAGGTGCAGCGATGTCACGTCAACGTGCGACACGACGGCACCGTCCGTCCCCGGGCCGATCGGACGCGCGTACATGAGGAACCAACGCTGTTTGTCCGGCGCGTGGCAGGGGTACACGAGGGAAAACCGCTTCTCCTCGGCAGCGAGGATCCTGTTGATCCCGCCCAAGGCGTCGCTCGCGCCTTCGTTGCCGTGCTTGGCGGCGATCGCCCGCTCACACACATCGAGATAGCTTACGCCGGCGAAACGGTAGACCGGATCGAGCCCATTCTCGCGGCCGAAGCGGTGCCACGCGTCGTTGACGGTGGATGATGAGGCCGCGGTCGTCGAGAACGGTGACGTGTGCCCCCTGCTGGAGGAAGACCGTCCCGCCGAAGCTGGACAGGGGCTTGTTCCCATCACCGTCACCCAGGTTGTCTGAAGCCGCGTGAGCCATACACGATGTGAGACGACCACTATCGTACCCATGATCGGGGCATTGAGGCATGAGGATAAACGCCACTTCGCCTGCGGGCTGCGTGCGCTCGGCGTCTCTAGCAGACGCGCAGGATCGCACGGCGAGCGATCACCGCGAGGGCGAGCAGCGCGAGGGCGGCATAGAGCGGCGTGGGGAGCGGAATGACGACGGGTTGGGCGGGGGGTTGAAGGGGGGGATCGGGCAAAGCCAGGTCTTCGGGCGCGACGGGCGCGCGGGGGGCGGCGCCAACGCCGGACGCGCCGGAGAACGAGACGGGGAGGAAACCGTCTACGACCGTCGCGTCGGGCAGTGAGGCGGCGGGGGGCGGGGGCGCGGCGTCAATGAGGTGCAGAGGCGGTCGGAGCGTCTCGGCGGGCGACGGCGCAGCGTGGAACGGATCGGGCGGCGGTTGGACCGGACCGGCCCATGCGGCCGCGACGCTGCCGCCGAGCAGCGCCAGCGACGCGGCAAGCAGTGCCTTAAACATCTTACGGCTCCTTCCCTGCGCGACCAACCGTTCGCGGCCTCCCTGTGGCTGCGACCGGCACCCGTTAAAGAGTCGCCGCCGCTTGCCCAGACGTTTCAATCCAGTTTGTGAGAAAAATTGCGCAGGGAAAGGTTGGGTGGTGAGGCAGGACTTTGTCCAGCAGAGCGGCTTTCGGGTCCAGCCGACGCAGGAACTGCGGATTGAGGATCAGAAGATAAAGGGCTTGGCCGGGAGGGAAGAGAGAGGGGCGAAAGCATTGGCGCATCAAAAAACCCCCGATCCTTTTGGGACCGGGGGTCTTTGTATAACGCTGGCAGTGACCTACTTTCCCGCTGAAGCAGTATCATCGGCCCCGCAGGCTTAACGACCGTGTTCGGAATGGGAACGGGTGTGACCCTGCGGGTATAGCCACCAACGAAAGCCCCGCCAGCCGGTTAGGGCCGGCGGGACTGGAATTAACCAGTGAATGTTTCGAGGTTCATCCGCGTTTATCGTCGAACAATTCTTTTTGGATCAACCTGACCCACTGTTGATCGAGCCACCCCGGATGTTTCCATCCCCGATGTTTCCATCGTTGTGAGGGTGATCGATAAAAGTGGTCAAGCAATCGACCGTTAGTACCGGTAACCTGAAGATCTTTCGATCCGTACAGCTCCGGCCTATCAACCGGGTGGTCTACCCGGGGTCTCTCGCGGGCAAGCCCGCATGGAATCCTCGTCTTGGCAGAGGCTTCACGCTTAGATGCTTTCAGCGTTTATCCGTTCCCGACATAGCTACCCAGCCGTGCCCTTAGCAGGACAACTGGTACACCAGGGGTCAGTCCATCCAAATCCTCTCGTACTATGGATGATTTGCCGTCAAGATTCCTTCGCGCACAGCAGATAGGGACCGACCTGGCTCACGCCGGTCTGAACCCAGCTCGCGTACCACTTTAATTGGCGAACAGCCAAACCCTTGGGACCGCCTTCAGCCCCAGGATGTGATGAGCCGACATCGAGGTGCCAAACCGCATCGCCGCTATGGACGCTCGGATGCGATCAGCCTGTTATCCCCAGCGTACCTTTTATCCGTTGAGCTATGGCCCTTCCACACGGGACCACAGGATCACTAAGGCCGACTTTCATCTCTGCTCGTCCTGTCGGACTCGCAGTCAAGCAGGCTTCTACCTTTACGCTCGACGAACGATTGCCAACCGTTCTGAGCCTGCCTTTGCACTCCTCCGTTACTCTTTTGGAGGAGACCGCCCCAGTCAAACTAACCACCTAGCACGGTTCCCTGCCCGGATTCACGGGATCAGGGTGAGATGACGAATGCAAACAGGGTGGTATTTCACATTGTGGCTCCCCTCTGGCCGGAACCAGAGGATCAACGCCTCCCACCTATTCTACGCAGTTCACAACCGGCATCAGTACCAGGTTATAGTGAAGGTGCATGGGGTCTTTCCGTCTTGCTGCGCGAAGGCGGTATCTTCACCGCCACTTCAATTTCACCGAGTCTGCGGTTGAGACAGTAGTCCAGTCGTTACGCCGTTCATGCGCGTCGGAACTTACCCGACAAGGAACTTCGCTACCTTAGGACCGTCATAGTTACGGCCGCCGTTTACCGGTGCTTCGGTTGCCAGCTTTAGGGCGAACCCCTGACCGACTTCCTTAACATTCCGGCACCGAGCAGGCGTCACTCTGTATACATCCTCTTGCGAGTTAGCACAGAGCTGTGTTTTTGATAAACAGTCGCCAGACTCACTTCCTGCGCCCTCTCTTGCGAGTAGGGTCCCCTTATCCCGAAGTTACGGGGAAAAATTGCCTAGTTCCTTAACCGCAGTTCTCTCGAGCGCCTTAGGATATTCTCCTCACCTACCTGTGTCAGTTTTAGTACGGATGACTGTATCGTACCTCGCGCACTCTTCTCGGACCCCTCTCCACAGACTTCGGCAACAAAACGGCCTCGAGCCTCAGGCTTGACGCCTGAAGCAACCTCCACGACTAATCGGAGGATCTGCCTTGAAAAGCCACATGCGCGAGGATCAAACCTTTACAGCCAGCGCGGGAATATTAACCCGCTGTCCATCGACTACGCCTTTCGGCCTCGCCTTAGGATCCGGCTAACCCTGGGCGGATTTACCTTCCCCAGGAAACCTTAGGTTTTCGGCGTGCAGGATTTTCACCTGCATTATCGTTACTCATACCGGCATTCTCGCTTGTACACGCTCCACCACTCCTTACGGTATGGCTTCGACGCGGAGTACAACGCTCATCTACCGTTTAACGCCCGGAGCAAGCTCCGGGGCTAAACTCGCTGCTTCGGTATCCAGCTTATTCCCGATCATTTACGGCGCTACTGTTCTCGACCAGTAAGCTATTACGCACTTTTTAAATGGTGGCTGCTTCTAAGCCAACATCCTGGCTGTCACGGAACAATAACTTCCTTCCGAACTGAGCTGAATTTAGGGACCTTAGCAGACGATCTGGGTTGTTTCCCTTTTGACCGCGAAGATTATCCCTCGCGGACTCACTCCTGAGATAGTCTCTTGGGTATTCGGAGTTTGATAGAGGCGCGTAGGCGGGTAGCCCCGCGACCTCTTTCAGTAGCTCTACCCCCCAAGAGTAGTGGCTCAAGGCTGCCCCTAAAGGCATTTCGATGAGAACCAGATATCTCCCCGTTTGATTAGACTTTCACTCCTCCCCACAAGTCATGCCAGAACTTTTCAACGTTCACGGCTTCGAGCCTTCTGTCCCTTTTACGGGACATTCACTCTGCTCATGGGTAGATCACGGGGTTTCGGGCCGCAAGCCTGCAACTTGCGAGGAAGGCTTTCGCCTCCCTCTGCGCCATCTTAAGACTCGCTTTCGCTACGGCTCCGTGGCTTGACCACTTAGCCTTGCTGCAGACATGCACTCGCCGGTCCATTATGCAAAAGGTACGCCGTCACACGTTGCCCGACGGTTTAACCCGCAGGGCCATAGTGCTCCGACCGCTTGTAAGTGTATGGTTTCAGGTGCTTTTAACTCAGCTAATAGCTGTGCTTTTCATCATTCAGTCGCCCTACTAGTTCACTATCGGTCATCAAGTAGTATTTAGCCTTGGCCGGTGGGCCGGCCAGCTTCGCACGGAGTTCCACGAGCTCCGTGCTACTCTGGAGAGCACATATTAACGGGGACCTGATCCTGTCGCATACGGGACTTTCACCCTCTGTGGTGAGACTTTCCAGACTCTTCCGCTAGGATCGGTTTTGTAACCCCTCAGTGCTTCCGCAACCCCGGGACGAATCCCGGTTTGGGCTATGTCCGCTTTCGCTCGCCGCTACTTACGGAATCAATGTCTTTTTCTTTTCCTCTGGGTACTTAGATGTTTCAGTTCCCCAGGTTCGCTCCATGCACGCTATGAATTCACGTGCAGGTGACTGGGAGTTACCCCAGCCGAGTTTCCTCATTCAGAAATCTCCGGATCAACGCTTGTTTGCCAGCTTCCCGGAGCATATCGCAGGCTACCACGTCTTTCGTCGCCTCTTGATGCCAAGACATCCACCATACACCCTTAGTAGCTTGACCACATTTATCGATCACCGTCGCGTCCTCGTTCCAGTCTGACTGGAGCTTCGGAACCGGCAGGGCGTGCCATGACAGTTTGCAACCGCTCGCTTTACAAGCCAAACGGTTGACGCGATCGCTAACGGGTCAGATTTCGCCAAAAAGGTGCTCGACGACTCCCCACCCGACGGAAAGACCAAATGGGTGGGAGTCGCGGAGTTCATTGCTTTCCTTCGCCGGGCTTGACACCCGACAAAGGACAATAAACCTTTGAACCTCGTCATTCACTTGTCAAAGAGCCCGCTTCCAAGCGACTCGGCCCCGTCAGCTTCACGCCTCCGTCGGCTTCGTCTCGTCTCAACGTCCCGCCAAACGCGGGTCAGTCAACCGTACCATTACGGCGGTGGACTGATCCAAGTTCGGCCGATGTTCAACCCCCGACGCCTTTTTTTGTCGCTTGAGGTTTCGTCGCCGAGGCTCGTCGGCGACCTGATTGTCTCAGGGTCGCTACGAGGGACTGCGGCGTGTGTCAGTTCGGCGGATGCTCAAACTTGATCTACCTCTGTCTTCGATCTCGATCGTCTTTAATCTCGATCGTCGTTTCTCTTCTCGGCTACGTCACCCGTGTCGTTCAGGTGAGGCGGCGGAGTATACGTTTGATTTTCGTCGCGTCAAGGGTTGTTACCCAAATTTTTATCACTCGCTTAACCGTGCGAGCAACGCGACTTAAACATTCAGCCGCACAACCCTCGTGGGTTCGCTGCGGGGCGGGAAAATAGCGGAGGAGTCCGACGAGTGCAAGGGGTAAGAACAAACAAACAATTTGACGATAAACACACGCGGGCCGCCGATGGCGCTCCAAAGGTTCTTTTGATGCGCCCGCGCGGGTGAAGGCGTCGCGAAGACGATTCTTCAGGATCGACGCTTCAATGTGCTCGAGGGGATGAAAATGACCCGCTCCGCCTTCGAGGCGCCGCTGGGCGGCGCCTGTGCGTCGCATCCCTTTGCGCAGCAGCTCCCCAGCTTCGCACCACGCCGCGTCATGCTGAACGTGCCGATGAGCTGCCGCCCCACCACCGCCAGGCAGGCGATCACGAG
>JBBSLV010000035.1:0-15388 GCA_038233535.1 Tepidisphaerales bacterium
CCCTTGTCGTCTGTCTCAACCTGACCCTTGAGGAACTTCGTGTTGGGCGTGTGCCCGATGGCGACGAACATGCCGGCGGCCTCGATCGTCTGCGTCTCACCGCTCTTTAGGTTCTTCACGCGCACGGCCGTCATGCCGCGCTCGTCGTCGCCGATCACTTCCTCGATCGTGCTGTTCCAGACCGGCTTGACCTTCGTGTTGCTCAGGATGCGGTCGGCCATGATCGTGCTGGCGCGATTCATATTGTCGCGCCGGTGCACGAGGTAGACGGTGCTGGCGAATTTCGTGAGGTAGGTGCCCTCCTCGGCCGCGGAGTCCCCCCCGCCGACGACGATCAGCGGCTTGTTGCGAAAGCGCGGCAGCGCCCCATCGCAGACGGCGCACGCGGAGACGCCGCGGTTCTTGTATCGCTCCTCCGAGTCCAGCCCGATGTAGTTCGCGCTGGCGCCGGTGGAGAGGATGATCGTTTCCGCCTCGACCGGCGCCCCGGATGAGTCGTTCATTCGGAACGGGCGCTGCGAGAGATCGATGTCGACGATGTCTTCCGTGACGATGCGCGCGCCGTAGCGCTCGGCCTGGCTGCGCATATTCATCATCAGCTCCGGACCCATGATTCCGGTGGGGAAGCCGGGGAAGTTCTCGACCTCGGTCGTGAGGTTGAGCTGCCCGAGCGGGAGCGTGCCGCGCAGCCGGTTTTCCTCGCTGATCGCGCCTTCGTAGACGAGCGGGCTGAGGTTCGCGCGGGCCGCGTAAATCGCAGCCGTCCAACCGGCGGGGCCGGAACCGATGATGACGAGTTTTTCTGCCATATCTGACTCAATCTTAGGGCGGGACGACAAGGTGACAAGATGAAGGGGATGACAAGATGAGCTGTTTGTCATCCCAAGTCAGGGTGCAAATGCGTGGCTCAGATGCATGTGCATAACTTGCAACGACAGGCGCACTCGGCCCGCGTCTCAGTTACCCCGCGATCCGCGCTGCCACCGCGTCGCCAACCATCGTGGTCGTGGCGCTCCCGCCCAGATCGCGCGTGTGATTTTTCTTGTCGCCGACCACGTCGCGGCAACCGTCGTTGATCGCCTTGGCCGCGTCGGGTTGCCCGAGGAACTCGAGCATCATCGCGACGCTCAGGAATGTCGCGATGGGGTTGGCGACGTTTTTACCGGCGATGTCCGGGGCGCTGCCGTGCACGGGCTCGAACATGCTCGCCTTCTGCCGCGTGGGGTTGATGTTTCCGCTGGCGGCCATGCCCATGCCGCCCTGGATGGCGGCGCCGAGGTCGGTGATGATGTCCCCGAACATGTTCGTGGTGACGATCACGTCATAAATCTTCGGCTTGGTCACCATGTACATCGTGCACGCGTCAACGTGATGGTAGTCGTTGTCGATGTCCGGGTATTCCTTCGCCACCTCGTCGAACGCGCGCTGCCAGAGGTTGTGCGCGTAGCGGAGCACGTTCGTTTTTGCGACGAGAGTCACCTTCTTGCGGTTAAACGTCTTGGCGTACTCGAACGCGAAGCGGATCGCGCGCTCCACGCCATGCCGCGTCGTCACCTCGATCTGGTTGGCCACCTCGTGCGCCGTGTTCTTGTAGAGGAACCCCCCGTTCTGGCAATACAGCCCTTCGGTGTTCTCGCGAACGATGACCATGTCGATGTCGCCGGCCTGGATGTTCGCCAGCGGCGTGGGCACGTTGGGCAGCAGCTTCGTTGGCCGCAGATTGATGTACTGATCGAGCTCGAAGCGCATCTTGAGCAGGATGTCGGTCTCAATCAGCCCCTGCGGGATCTGCGCGTTGCCGCGGGGATCGGCCCCGACCGCGCCGAACAGGATCGCGTCATGCGCCGCCAACTCCTTCAGGGCCGAGTCCGGCAGCGTGATCTTCGTCTTGAGATAATGCTCGGCGCCGAACGGGTAATCGGTTGTGTCGTACGTGAAGCCGAACTTCCGCGAAGCGACCTTCAGAATCTTCAATCCCTCGGCCACCACTTCCTTGCCGACCCCGTCGCCGGGCATCACTGCGATTTTCATCAACGCTCCTGCTGTGAAACCGGGCGAAACGGTAGCGGGCGACGGGGGTGGATTCAAATGCGGACTGGCGCGACGGCCCTGCCAAATGTTTCCGCGCAAGCCGTGCCGTCGATACGATACCCGCTCGATCGAGCGGCAAAGGCTTTGGCAGAGCACACTCCTCAAACTCCCACGGAAAAGTTGTTGCGCGCCGCGCACGCGACCGAGGCGTGGCTCGCGCGAAAGTTCAGTGATCGAACGCTGCAACCTTCAGTTGAGGCGATGGTCCACACGCTCCGACGGTACGCACGACACTGCGGGAAAGAGGCAAGAAGGGGAGCGATATCCCCGGAAGAGGCGGATCGGGCAAATGACGGCGGCAGCCTGTGAACTGCTCCGGACATTCATGAAGTAAGGGCGGGAACAAGCCTCCGCAGTTTGATATACTAAGCATATGCTTCCCCCCGGCTTCTCCAGCGCGATTCTGCACGGCATGAAGCGTCAGGGCTTCGATGAAGAAGCACTGGCAAACATGACGGGGCTGTCCCCTGCTCGGTTGGTGTCAGTGCTGGCGGGGAAGCAGGGATTGACGGACCGGCAACTCGATGCCATTGAGGCTGCGGCGGAGATCACGGGCGGCGAACTGGCGGCGATGCACCTGGAGCCACACGGCGGCAGCTTTACGGAACTCGCTGCCATATTGGGCGAATGTCGGTCCAGGCCCCTGGGCCGTCAACGCCAGACGAGCAAGCGCGCGGGCTAGTCTATAAACCGCCTCCGCACGCTTGCCGGAAAATCGTCTGTGTGCGGGTTCAAACGTCGGATGCGCTTGGCATGGGCCGGGTGCGCTTTGCGACGAGCGTGGCGTTGATCAACTCTTCGACCTCGCGCACGTCCTCAATTCCGACGAATCCCCGGCGGACGGTGTGCGTGCCGCTGCCCCGGCGTTCGCGAAACTCCTCGAAGATCAGGTCGCCGCTGCCGTCGGAGCGTTGGTTGCGGGTCATCGACGTGAGTCGGTCGGGCATGAAGGTTTGCACCTTGATGCCGCCGAACACGCCCCCTTCGAAGACGATGACGCGCTGATCGGTGACGGCGTAGACGGTGCGCTTCGCCTTGCGCGTCAGCCACAGCGGCGATGAAAGCATCCCGAAGCCAATGAAAACGAACGGCAACCCCAGCAGCGCGAAATAAGAGAATGGGCCCCGCTCGAGCTTGCTCGCGCCCCACCCGGCCGTCACCATCCAGAAGATCGCAAACGCGGTCCAGGGGATGCCGAACAGCACAAGCCCCAACGACTGCCGGCGATAGGCGCCGGGCCTGGGTTGCGCCGCCCAAATCAGCCTCTCGCCGGGGCGAAGTTCGCCGTCGACATGTCGCTGTTGCTCCGGCGGGAGGATGGGGACGCGTCTGGGGATCATGGCGATGATTGTAACTGTCGGACCTGCGAAATCAGCGCGTCCGGCGACGCCTCGCCGCTCAGCCAGTGAACGCCCGCGAAGCGCCGGAACCACTTCATCTGCCGCCGCGCGAGTTGGCGGGTGGCGATCTTGATCTGTTCGCTAGCGTCGTCGAGCGCGAGGTTGCCCTGCACGTGCGCGATCAATTCCGCATAGCCCGTCGCCTCGGCGGCCGTCTTCGAGAGGTTGCCGTGCCGCGCCAGCAGCGCCTGGACTTCCTCGACCCACCCCGCCGCGAGCATACCCTTCACGCGCGCGTTGATCCGGCGGTTGAGCGCTTCGCGGTCCCAGCTCATGCCGATCCATCGCGCATCATGACGTGCCGTCGGCGAACCCCACTCCGTCTGAAGCGACGAGATCGGCTGGCCCGTCAGCTCCAGCACCTCCAGCGCGCGCACAAGCCGCCTGGTATCGTTCACGTGGATTCGCGCCGCCGCGGCAGCATCGACCTCCGTCAGCTTGCGGTGCAGTTGGTCGTTCGGCAGCGCGCGTAGCCGCGCTCGCACGGCCTCGTCCGCGCCGGGCCCTTCGAACATCCCCTCGAACAGCACCTTGAAGTACAGCGGCGTGCCCCCCACCGCGATCAGCGGCACGCTGCGCGACCGCGCATCGGCGATGACCGCATCAGCCAACTCGACGAACCGCGCCGCCGTGAACGGTTCGCTCGGATCAACGATATCGATCAGGTGATGCCGCACCTCGCACCGCTCGTCTGGCGAAGGTTTCGCGGTGCCGACGTCCATGCCGCAGTAAACCTGCATCGAATCAACGCTGAGGATTTCGCCGCCCACCCGTCGCGCCAGACCCATCGCCAGGTCGGATTTTCCCGACCCGGTGGGTCCGATGATCGCGTAGATGTGCGGGGTAGCTGTCAACCGCGTGGAGCGTAAACGCAGCTTCAACAATCGCAAAGGAAATCCGACTTGGACGCGTGCGGACCATCACGATGAACGCGCCGCGAGCGCGCAAAAGGAGTTACGGTAATCCGATTTTGTTTGGCGGGTTCGGATCTGATTCGTGTGCATTCGTGTTGATTCGTGTTGATTCGTGTTTCGATCTCATTCGTCCCTCGCCGGTGTGGACGCAGGATACATGACAACCCCGCACGAATAATTCTCGCCCTTCCCACGCATCTGCCGATGACTTATCGGACCCTCGGCCCCTTCCGACGGTCACAAAGGATTCGCTATGCCCTCATTCGCCCCCATTCGTGCCGCGTTCGTCATGGTCTGCATCGGGATCGGGCTGCTCGCGCTCATCGGGCGGGTGTCGTACCTCCAGACGTATGGTCGAACGCAGACCATCGCCAAAGCCGACCGCCAGCAGCATCAGAACGAGACGCTTCGCGCCCGCCGCGGGTGCGTCTTCGATTCCACCGGTATGCTGATGGCCGGCACGATTCAGCAGAAGGCGCTGTTCATCGATCCGAAGTTCATGGCCGAGTGCTTCCAGGAGGACGGACGCACCCTCTCGGACATGGACACGGCCATCAATACCCTGGCCAACATCCTGGACATGGATTCGTTCGAGCTGGCGCAGTTGCTCGGGGAGCGCGCCCAGAGCCGGTTCATCAAGATCGCGGAGAACATCGACGAGGGAACGGCCGAGCAGATCATGAAGCTCGACTTCCCCGGCGTGGGCATGACCCCGATGAACGTCCGGTACTACCCCATGGGCGCGATCGCCGCCCACGTGCTGGGCGGGACGGGCACGGGGGGCACGGGGCTGGAAGGCGTGGAGCTGAAGTTCGAAAAACTGCTGGCGGGCAAGGACGGATTCAAGCGCACGCTCAAAGACGCGCGGCGCCGACCGATCGCCGTCACCGCCGAGGACTATCTGCCCCCGCTTCACGGGCAGCACCTGATCCTCACCCTCGACGCAAACATCCAGATGGTCGCCGAGCAGGAACTGGCTCGCACGTGTGAAACGTATCGCGCGCAGCGCGGCGAAGCGATCGTCATGGATCCCAAAACGGGCGACGTGCTGGCGATGGCGAACTGGCCCACCTTCAACCCGCAGACGATCGACGAAACCACGCCCGACATCCGCCGCAACCGCTGCCTCACCGACCCCTACGAGCCCGGCTCGACGCTCAAGCCGTTCATCGTCGGCCCGGCGCTTCAGTGGCGGATGACGAAGCTGCACGAGGTCTGGCAGATGCCGTTCCACCAGTACAAGTCCCCGCTGCGCGCCAAGCCCGTCGCCGACGTGCGCAAGTCGCACAAGGCGCTGGCGACGTGGGACATCCTCGTGAAGTCGAGCAACATCGGGATGACGATGCTCGGGGAGCGCATGGGCAGGGACAGCATCCACCGCGCGCTCGACCACTTTGCCTTCGGCCGACGCACGGGCATCGAGCTGCCCGGCGAAGATCCCGGCTACCTGAACAAGCCGAAGGAGTGGGTGCCGTCGGACCTGGTCTCGGCCGTGCAGGGGTACACGGTGATGGTCACGCCAATCCAGCTTGCCCGCGCGTTCTGCGCGTATGCGAACGGGGGGCGGGTGGTCACGCCGCGAATCCTCAAGGGCGTGCTCGACGCCGAGGGCAACGTCGTGTCGCGCAGCGAGACGAAGGGGCTGCAACTGCTCCCCGAAGCGATCGACCCGATCACCGCCGCCGAGGTCAAGCGCACGCTCTGCGACACGGTCATCCGCGGCACCGCGCAGAAAGCGCGGAGCACCAACTGGAACTTTTTCGGTAAGACGGGCACCGCCCACGTCGCCAAAGGCGGGAGCTATAACGAAAGCGCGTACACGAGCAGCTTCCTCGCCGGGGCGCCGGCGGAAAATCCGCGGCTGGTCATCGCGTTCATCATCCACGAGCCCGACAAGGCCCACGCCGAGGCCCAGGGGCTGAGCTACTACGGCGGCGGCGTCGCCGCCCCGGGCGCCAGCCGCGTGCTCGAGCGTTCGCTGGCGTACTTGCAGGTTCCCGCGTCCCCGCAGCTGGCGCCCCCCCCGCCGCAGATCGCCAGCGTGTTGTACAACTACAACGCCAGGCAGTACGACCGCATGACGGCGTCGGTCGCGGAGCACTAACCCCCACTGACCCACCGTCATTCGATGAACGACGCATCCCCATAGCTGAAGAAACGATACCGGTTCACGATTGCTTCGCGATAGATGTTGCGCTGCTCGTCGATTCCCACCATCGCCGCGACGAGCGCGATCAGCGTGCTGCGCGGGAGGTGAAAGTTCGTCACCATCGCACCAACGTGCTTCCATGCATACGGCGGGAAGATGAAGATCTCCGTCTCATCCGTCTTCGCGACGAAGTCGGCGCCATAGGGCTGGCTTTCAACCACCCGCGCCGCCGTCGTGCCGACGGGGATGATCCGCCGGCCGTCGCGCTTGGCGCGGTTGAGCGACATCGCGGCCTCTTCCCCGATCGTGTAAGCCTCGCGGTGCATGATGTGCTCGGACAACTTCTCCACCTCGACCGGCTTGAACGTGCCCATGCCGACGTGCAGCGTGACGAACGTCCGCTCGACGCCCCTCGTCTCCAGCTCGGCGAGCAACTCCGGGGTGAAGTGCAGCCCCGCCGTCGGCGCGGCGACGGCGCCGGGGGCGCTCGCATACACCGTCTGGTATCGCTCGCGGTCGGCGTCGTCGCGCGCGTCGTGACCCTTGTCCCGCTTGATGTACGGGGGCAGCGGCATCCGCCCGACGCGCGAGAGCACCACGGGGGCGGGTTCGTCCGTGTCGACCATTAGCGTGCACTCCCCGCCGGGAAGGACGTCGGCAACCATGGCGCGCAGGTCCGCGTCAACGAACGACAACACCCCGCGATAGCTCCCGAGGTTTCGCAGGAGCACGCGCCATTGCGTCGCGCTCGGCTGGGACAGGAACAATCCTTCGATCAGCCCCCCAGTTTTCTTCCGCAGCATGAACCGCGCCGGTAGGACGCGGGCGTCGTTGAAGACGAGCAGATCGCCGCGACGCAACAGCGCGGGAAGGTCCGAGAATGTTTGGTGGGCGATCTTTTTATCGGACCGGCGGTAATGCAGCAGCCGCGACGCCGAGCGGTTCGGCAGCGGATCCTGGGCGATCAACTCGGGCGGGAGGTCGAAGTCGAGGTCGGACGTGAGCATCGTAGTCGCGATGAATCGTGGTGCGCAGGGGCGACGTGATGATGAACCATGTTGCGGCGGCGCATCATCCGGCCCATCCGGCGCCCGTTCACGCGCGGGGGCGGCACATCCGGTCAAAATTGTTTTTACCGGGTTTCCAGTGGCAATTTCGCGATTTGCGGGACCGGGTCAATTTTGAATCGCCGCGCGCCCCTGAGTTTGCTCCCTGCCTCCCGTGGCGCCGGGCAACATCAGCGCAGTCCTCGCGACGCTGGACCTGAAACTGGTCCGCGGGCTTCGCGCTGCGCTTCAGGACGACATTCAGCACGGCGTGCACCCGCTCGGGCCCGCGCCGCAGCAAGTGCTGCCGCGCCAGCGCATCGAGCCCGAGCCATTCATCGAGCCGCGCCGGCACATCACGCCCACGCCCCACTTCGAGCCTCGGCCGGTGTATCACCCCGACCCGACATTCGCCCCGACCGACTGGTTCTGCCCCCCGTCATCGCCGGCGCCGGAAGACCCCGCAAGCGTCAACCCGATCGAGCCGCCGTGGAAGGTTCGTCCGTGGGAGCAGCCTGTGCCGATGAAGCTGGAAGTAAAGGTCGTGCGGATTCACCCCGATATCGTTCATAAAGGGTCGCTGATCGACTTTTTCTGTTAAGTCGAAGCGGCTTTTGACAAACGAATCAAGACTTTGCACGTCTTGAGGTGAGAGGAGTCGGCGATGTTGCAGTCTCACCAAGTCGAACAGTTGATCTGCCTCGTGTCGTCCCTGGACCGCGCGGCGCTGAAGCGGCAGTTCCAGAGCTTTCCCTCCGGCTTTCCCGTCGATTTCAGCGAAGAGTTCCTCGCCAATCAGCCGCTCGAACGGTTGAAGCACATCTTCGTCGCGCTGTGTTTGCAGAACCAGCGGATGCCCGCGATGCCGTCCCCGATGGCGGCATGATGTGCGTTTGCCGGTGCGGCCCCGCTCAGCCTGCGAAGAAGTGCCGCTCACCTTGGTACGTCAGCTTGATCTCGAAACGTTGATACGGCAGGAAGGGCAACCCGGGGCGGCGACTGTGGCGGGTTGGTTCAACCGCGCATCGCTCGATCTCGTCGAGGAGCAGTGACGAGAGAACCGGGTCGAGTTTGGAGAGATCCGTCAGCGCCGCGCTCTCAAGCTCAACGTGGTAGCCCATCGCGCGCTTCCCAAAGCGATGTGCCGGATTGCGGCGGCGCCGGCTGCTGGAAGACGCGATCCAGGCCGATGTCGACCAGTGCGTCAACCTTCCCAAAGCACTCGCGCGGCATGTCCGCGTTTCTTACGGCGACGTTGAGCGGTTCCAGCGCATCAAGATGAGTGATGATCTCGCCCGCCGTCCGGTGCCAATCGCGATACAGGTGTGCGACGCCGCGGTCGTGCCCGTCGTCCCAGCGCCATGCCCCAGATGCCAAATTATCCGACCACAGCTTCTCCGTACGCTGGATCGTTCCATAAATCGCCAGCGCCGCGTCCACCAGCGCCTGCGCGCCCTCGGTGAGGTGCTCGTCAGAAATGCGCGGTTCCCAATCCCTCAACAGCTTGAGCTGCTCAGCAATGAAGCCCAGATGTGCCGGAACCGTGGCCACAATCCAATTATTGTTGACCGACAGTGAATGGTCAAACAGCGCTGGTTCTCCATCCTCTGCCGCCCCTGTGCGTGTGACCATCACGGCAGCGGCTGAAACCCCTCCGGCAGCTTCCCGATCTCGTACTTGCCTTCGAGAATCGCGCCGGCGCCCACCGCGATGGCCGGCGCCACCACGTCGCCGTTGATCTCCGCGTCGGGGCCGACGAACACGGGGCCGCGGCTTTTCACGTTGCCCTTCACCTTCCCGCGGACGATCAACCCCCCGCAGTTGATTTTGTCGGTGACGACGACGTTCCCCTTCTTGTCCACCGTGACCACGCCCACGGTTTCGATCGTCCGCCGGGCTTCGTACTTGTTGAACGGGACGTCCTCGAGTTTCAGCGCCTTGCTGCAAAACTTGCAGGTGATGCTCATCGCACGGCGGCCGACCTCCTGCTGCTTCTCGCAATGCAGGCAGGTGATCGTCAACCGATCGTCGGGCGGGGGAACGCTGGTGTTGGAAGACGCCATGCCTCAGAAGCCCCAATGACGGGGGGGTGGAAAACCCGAATGATCAAAACCCGAATGACGAATCAATGACGAATGACGAAGCCCGAAGGACTGTAGGGCGAATCATCCCTTTTCGTCATTCGAGCTTGGTCATTTGTTCGTCATTCTGGTTTCGTCATTCGGGTTTCCTCCCGCGTCAATCGGATTTTTTGCAGGCTACTTGACCGGCTGTCCCTGCGGCTGGGCCGGGCCCGTGCTGCCGACGCGCGGGGGAGCGCCGGCGCCGGTTGCGCCGCCGGGTGCGCCGGCGGGCTTGTTCTTGACCGCCTCGGGGCCCACGCTCACGTGGCCGTTGAAGATCGCGCCTTCGTCGACCGTCAGCTTGCTGGCCCGCAGGTCGCCTTCGTAGCGGGCGGTGCTCTTCAGTTCGATGCGGTCGTTGGCGCTGAGGTTGCCCTTCACGTCGCCTTCGACGATCAGCGCCCCGCATTCGACGTCCGCCTGCATCCGCGCTTCCTTGGCGATGTGAAGCCGTCCGGGGGTGTTCATCTTGCCCTCGAAGCGGCCCTGAAGCCGCAATCCCTTCTCAAAGCTCATTTCGCCTTTGAAGTTCGCGTCGGGTCCGAGGATCGTCGGGTACTCTTGATTGCTGCCGGCTTCGGCCATGGGTGCCTCCTGCACTACTATCTGTGTCGCGCGTGCGAAAGCACGCGCGTTGTGAAACATCTCAGGCCCGGTCCGCCGGGCAAACGTGGGCGGGATTATACTCGGGGGTTATCGGGCCACAATTGTCACCGGCCTGCGCCAACCAGGAAATAATTGCCCATATCCCCCTGCGTGATCAGGCTCACCGTAAATCTGGATAGGCCAGGACGTTACCCACGAATCTCACCAATGCGCACGAATAGGAGAGGATCAGTTTCGGGGCAGGTTCCACTTCTTCCTCTTCATTCGTGTCCATTCGTGAGATTCGCGGCTCAACCGTTTTCTCTTTTTCCACTTACCGCAACCCCTCAAGGAACCGCCCGATCGTCGCGAACATTTTCGGACCGCCCACGTCGAACAGGTCGTTGTGATCGGCGCCTTCGACAGGTTCGAACGTCGCCCGCTCCCCCGCGATCTGCGCGAGGCGCTTGGACATGTCGAACGGGATGACCGCGTCGCGCGTGCCGTGCATGATGAGGATGGGGCACTTCACGCCCGGCAGCTTCGCCTCGTTGTCGAAGCGGTGACGGAGCACGAGTGAGCTCGGGAAGAACGGCATGACGCGCTTGGCCATGTCGGCGACGCTGGTGAACGGGCTGAAGATCCCCAACCCGGCGACGGGCTTTTTCGACGCCAGCTCGATCGCGCTGCCCGCGCCCAGCGACCAGCCCATCGGAACGATTTTTCCCTTGTCGACGTCAGGCCGATTGATCACGTGGTTCCATACCGCTTCCGCGGCCGCGTAGCACCCGGCTTCGCTGGGCTTGCCGCTGCTCATGCCGTAGCCGAGGTAATCGGAGACGATCACGTTGTTGCCCAGCCGGCGGAGCTTGTTGAACTCCCCGATGCTGTCGGCCATGCACATCCCGTTGCCGTAAAAGTAGAGAATCGTCGGTTTCGTGTTCGCGTCAGGGTGCGGGGTTCCGTCGATCGTCAGCGCCGCGCCAAAGCACGCGGCCACGCGCTTCCCCTGGGGCGTCGTCAGTTCCAGCAGCTCGCGGCCGGGGACGGGACGCACGATCGAGTCCGGAGTGCCCTGCGACACCGCGCCGGGGAAGATCATCATCGTCTGCATCATCGAAAGCACGAGACACACCCCGAGGTAAATGAGCAGAGTCGAGCGGAGAACGCGCCACGCGAGGCGGAAACCCAGCCTGCGAGCAGGCGGGGCGTTCAGGGGAGCCGGCTCCACCGCGGTCTTCATCGCCCGATTGTAGCTCAAAGAGCAGATTCACCACGGAGCCGCGGAGAGCGCGGAGGAAGAAAGAGGGCTTTGCCGCAGCATCTCATGTTCTGCTCCTCTTCTCCGCGCTCTCCGCGTCTCCCGCGGTGGAAACTGGTTTTGTCTGCTCCCTGTTCGTCCGTTATCCTCAGCCGCATGCCCAAGACGAAAGAACAGTATTTCCAGCAGGTCGCCGACGCCGGTGTCGTGGCGGTCATTCGGGCGACATCAAAGGACCAGTTGATGGACATCGCCCGCGCGCTGCTCGCCGGCGGGGTACCCGCCATTGAAGTGACCATGAGCACGCCCAAGGCGATCGCGGGGATCGAGAAGCTGGCGGACGAGCTGGGCGATCAGGCGGTTGTCGGCGTGGGCACGGTGCTCGACGGCGCCACCGCGCGCGACGCGATCTCGGCGGGGGCGCAGTTCGTCGTGTCGCCCGTCGGCACGGAAGAGATTATCTCGACCACCAAACGGTACGGCAAAATCAGCATCCCCGGCGCCTTCACGCCAACGGAAATCCTCCGCGCCTGGAGCCTCGGCGCCGACGTGGTGAAAGTCTTCCCGTCCACCGTCCTCGGCCCCGGCTACTTCAAGGACATCCTCGCCCCCCTGCCGCAGCTGAAGCTGACCCCCACAGGCGGGGTTGATTTGAAAAACGTCGCCGACTGGATCAAGGCCGGCGCGGTGTTCGTTGGGGCCGGATCTTCGCTCGTCACTAAGGACGCGATGAGTGCGGGGGATTGGCAATCGATCACGGCAAAGGCGAAGGCGTTCGTGGACGCGATCCAGGGTGCGCGGGGAAAAAAGTAGTCTCTGCAGTTCGATTTTGCCGCAAAGATCGCAAAAGATCGCAAAGGTCGCCAAGGAAGAGCGGATAAGGACTTGGTCTTTGCTTCCTCGGCGTTCTTTGCGTCCTTGGCGATCTTTGCGGTTGAATTTGAACGGAGTGCAGCGCGAAATCGCATTCGCCCGATAATCCGGTCATGGACGTGCTGATCCTCGGCGCAGGCGGTCACGGAAAAGTCGTCCTGGACATCCTCCGCGCCGCCGGCGAGCACAAGCCGGTTGGGTTTATCGACGCCGACCGGTCGCTGGCCGGGACGACCCTCAACGGGTTGCCCGTCCTGGGCCCGCCCAACCTGCTTCCAAAACTGCGCAACAAAGTGAAGGGCGCGATCATCGCCATCGGCGACAACCAGACCCGCCGGAGCTGCGCCGTCATGGTCCGCGAGCACGGGCTGGAGCTGGTGAACGCGATTCACCCGTCGTCCGTCGTGTCGCCGGGGGCGCGGGTCGGGCGGAATGTCGTCGTCTGCGCGGGCGGCATCGTCTGCGTGGATGTAAGGTTGGCCGATTCGGTCATCGTCAACACCAGCGCGGTCGTCGATCACGAGTGCGAGGTTGGGGAAGCCGTGCACGTCTGTCCCGGAGCGCTGCTGGCTGGGCGCGTGCGCGTGGGGCCGGGGGCGATGATCGGGATGGGCGCGAAGGTGATCCAGTGCCTCACGATTGGAGACGGCGCGGTGATCGGCGCGGGCGCGGTGGTCATCGAAGATGTCCCCGCCGGCGCGACGGCAGTGGGCGTGCCGGCGCGGGTGATCAAGCTTTCCTCCCCTGCCGCCCGAACATCCTCGGTGTAGCCCACGAACTGTCGCTTTTAGGTTGGCCGTCGCCCGGTTCGAGGAGTAAACTATCGTGGCGTCTGTTTGGAGAGGAAACGGAGGTCTTCGATGAGCGCGGTTTACAATCCCGAATCCGACATCATTGCCGAAATCGAGCGCCTCGAGCTGGAGGCCCGCAACATCCGCCAGCGCGTCGAGCACGCGCACAACGCGGAGGACAAGCGGGTGCTGAACCGGCAGCTCGCGGAAATCAAATCGCAGATCGAGCACCTGCGGTTGCGGTTGCCGTGAGCGCACACGACACCGCATGACCGTCCCCATCCTGATCCTCGCCGGCGTGAGTTTCATCCTGTCGTGGGTACTCACGGTCGCGATGAAGTATGCCGCGCCACGACTGGGGCTGGTTGATCGCCCGGGCAAGCGAAAGATTCATCAGGATCTCAAGCCCCTGGGCGGCGGGGTTGCGATTTTCTGGTCGCTGACGCTGCCGATGCTGGCGACGCTCCTCGTGCTGAACGTCGCAGGCGATGCCATCGTCAATCGGTTCCCCGTTGACGCGAACGTGGCCGCGCTCGTCGCCGGGGGACAATATCAAACGCCGATGACGCTCGGTCTGCTCGGAGGGATGCTCGTGCTGCACGCCGTTGGGCTGCTCGACGACCGCCGGGCGCTCGGGCCGGTAAGCAAGTTTCTCGTGCAGGTCGCGGTGTCGTCGGCCTTCGTCACGATCTACGACGTGCGCGCCCTCACGGCGCTGGGCTACGTCCCGTCCGTGGTTCTGACCGTCCTCTGGATCGTCGGCGTCACCAACGCGTTCAATTTCCTCGACAACATGGACGGCCTGTGCGCCGGCGTCGCGACGGTGTGTGCGACGGCGTTCTTCATCACCGCCATCAGCATTGAGCAGTGGTTTGTCGCCGCGGCGCTGGCGCTGCTGCTGGGGGCGGTGCTGGGGTTCCTGTGCTTCAACTTCCCGCCCGCATCGATCTTCATGGGCGACAGCGGATCGCTCGTGATCGGATTTCTTCTCGGCGTGCTCACCGTCCGGACAACGTTCCTTCCGCCCGGCACGGATTGGGGCGCGGGGTGGTATGCGGTGTTCGCGCCGGTGATCGTGCTGGCGGTGCCGTTGTATGACATGGTTACGGTGATCCTGGTGCGGCTGCGGCGAGGCACGAGTCCGTTCGTCGGCGATACGAACCATTTCAGCCACCGCCTCGTCGCCCGCGGCATGTCGCGACGAACGGCGGTGCTGTGCATTTACCTGGTGACGGCCGCGACGTCGATGGCGGCCATCCTGCTTCCGCACGTGAACTCGACGTTCGGGGCGATGCTGATTTTCGGGCAGACGATTCTGGTGCTCGGGGTCGTGGCGCTGCTGGAGCAACATCCGTTGCCGCCGCTCCCTTCTGCCGATCCTCCGGGAGAATCATATGGTAACAATGTCCTGTAATTGCGACGCCTTCGACGCCTTCGCGCAAGAAACGCGGGAAGAAAAACAGGGACGGAAGCGAAAACAGCGACGGGAGCTATTTTTCCACGGAAGAAAAACAGGGACGAAGCAAAAACAGGGACGGGAGCTATTTTTTTCCATGCGCCTGATCCGGATGTGAGACATACGTGCCCAAAGCGACGTTTCCGAGACAACAACGCCTCAACACCTCCGCGGGCGGGCATGTGCGCACCTGGCCCGCGCGGCTGACGCAGGTGGCGTTCGTGCTGGCGCTGGCGTTGGTCTTCGCGCGCGGGACGATGATCGAGAGCGTGCGCGACACGATCGACGTCGAGTTCGGCGCCGATGGTGTCCCGCGCGGGGTCGGGCCGGCGGCCGGCCTCGTGCTCGACCTGCTTTGCTGCCTTCCCGCCCTGCTCGTGCTCGTGCGCCGGCTGGTCGATTCAACCTTTGCCTTGCGCCTGGCGTGGAGCCACATCGCATTTTTCGCACTGGCGATCTGCGCCGCCGCGAGCAGCCTGTGGGCGGCGGATAAGTTTCTCGCGCTCGTCACCGGCGCGCATGTCGTCGCCGCCGCGGCGCTGCTGTGGGCCGTGGCGCAGTTGGTGCGCAGCTGGCTGCGGCTGCGCCTCGTCGCGGGGTTGGGTTTCGGGTTGCTGCTCGCGTGTTTGGCGCACGGGTTGATCTACCGCTACGTCGAGTTGCCCGACATGCAGCGCAGCTGGGAGCGCGATCGCGAAG
>JBBSLV010000036.1:0-15174 GCA_038233535.1 Tepidisphaerales bacterium
CGCTTTCACGACCGACACGAACCGCGCGTAATACTCATCGACCATCCCCTGCATCACCGCCCGTTCGTCGTTCGACAACGCTTTGAACGGGCTGCCCATGTCCTTTAACGGGCCGCTCTTGATCGACTCGGCGCGGAGGCCGAGTTTGTTCATCCCGCCCGATGCGTCGAAGGTGTTGAAGATGACGCCGATGCTCCCGACGACGCTTGTGGGGCTGGCCATGATCTGATCCGAAGCGCACGCGACGTAGTACCCGCCGCTGGCGGCGACCTCCTGGAGCGAGGCGATCACCGGCTTCTTCGTCCGCCGGCGGAACCGGCAGAGTAGCTCGTACATTGTGTCCGACGCCGTCACCGTCCCGCCCGGGGAGTTCACGCGCAGCACGACCGCCTTCACGTCGCGGTCGCTCGCGGCGCGGTCGAGCTGCTCCTTGAACAGGCTGAGCTTGTTCTCCGTCGGCTGGAGGAACCCGCCCGTGCGCGCGTTCATCAGCACGCCTTCGACCTCGATCACCGCGATCTTGTCGCGCCCCTTGCCGGGACCGACCTCCATCTCCCGCAGCTTCTGCGTGTGACTCACCGGCGTGATCAGAAAGCTCGGCGTCCCGCACCCGCCCGCGAGCGCGGCAAACGTGACGGCTAATATCAACAACGTGGGCAAACGCATGTGAACGTCCTTGTCAGCTTGGCCGGGATACACGATTCGCGCGGATTCTAATACGAAACTGCAAAGGCGGAAGAGGTTGAGCCACGAATCGCACGAATGGACACGAATGGAGCATTGCTAACCGGCCTCCTGAGCTTGCCGCCGCTTGCGGAACGCCGGCCCCTGACGATAATCCGCCCGACCCTCAACCGACTGGAGCGACGTAAGTCATGGCCAAGGCCCGCGCAATCGTCAAACGCCGCAAGGCGGTCCGCAACATCCGCAAGATCACCAAGACCATGCAGATGATCGCCACCGCCAAGTTCCAGAAGTCGCTCAAGCGCGCCGTCGGCACCAAGCCCTACACCATGAAGGTCCGCGAGCTGGTCCGCGAACTGGCGGCCAGCGTCGGGAACGTCGAGCACCCGCTGCTCCGCAAGCCGACGGCCGAGACAATGACGAACCGCGTCGCGGTCGTCGTCCTCACCAGCAACCGTGGCCTGGCCGGCGCGTACAACGGATCGGTACTGCGCAAAGCCAACGGCTTCCTCCGCCAGCAGCTCGCGGCGGGTAAGACCGTCGACCTGTACGTCGGGGGAAAGAAGGGCATTTCGTACTTCAACTTCCAGAAGCGCCCGATCACGGCCCGGCTTGAGGTGCAGGATCCCCCGCGCTTTAGTGACAGCGAGCGCGTCGCCGACGACTTCATCCGCAGCTTCACCGCCGGGGAGATCGACGCCGTCCACGTCGTGTACATGAACTTCATCAGCACCGGTATGCAAAAGCCCGACGTGATGGCGCTGCTGCCCCTGGCGGGCGTCACCGAGGCCGCCGACGCGATCATGCAGCAGATCGCCGAGAAGGAAGCGCAAATGGATGCCGGAATGCTCGACGCCAAGCGCAGCGGCGCCGACGTCACCATGTCCGCCCACGTCTACGACACCGAGACCGTCTACGACTTCTCCCCCGAGCCCAAGGCGCTGCTCGACGAGCTGCTGCCGCTGACGATCAAGACCGCCTTCTTCCAGGCCTACCTCGATGCCGCCACCAGCGAGCACGTCGCCCGCATGGTCGCCATGAAAAGCGCCACCGACGCCGCCGACAAGATGGCCAAGGCCCTGTCCATGCAATACAACCGCGCCCGCCAAAGCCAGATCACGACCGAGTTGTCGGAGATCATGGGCGGGGTGGAGGCGATGAAGAGCTGATCGCCGCCCGTGTTGTGGTGACGTGACCCAGCGGATCAAGAACCATCAGGAGCACGTGGGAGGCGGCTTCCATTGCCGGTTGTTCACGATCACCGGCTTGGGCTGGGCCTGCTTCGGACGCTCCGCCAGGCGACGCAACGACAGCAATTGTCCCTGCCACAGCGCCTGCGTCTCATCGCCGTCGGGCAACTCACGCAGCGTCACACGCCGGCCCGCCAATCCCAGCCGCTCGTGCTGCTTGTCGATCTGCAACCGTTCCACGCCACTGCACGCACCAGTCCCGGCCCACCTTGCGCTCGTGGTGCTCGCACAAAACCCGATTCAGCTCTATCGCCGCGGCGCTGGTTTCTGCGACGCCGCCGGTTTGGGCGGGAGCTGCTCGAATGAGACGACGAACGCGCGCTTCGCCCAGGCGTCGTATTGGGACGCGAGGTCTCTTACGCGATCCGGCTGCGCCGCGGCGAGGTCGTTCAACTCCACCGCGTCCGTTGACAGGTCGAACAATTCCCACGGCTTGCCGTGGCGCATCACGAGCTTCCAGTTGCCCGCGCGGACGGCCTTGTTCCCTTCGTGTTCCCAGAAGAGGGGTTTGGGCCGACGGAGCGCTTCACCGCGGAACAGGGGGAGGAGGCTGAACCCTTCGCGCGGGACGATCTTGTGGCCGTCGCGCTCCCGCGGATAGATCGCGCCGGCGACGTCCACGCAGGTTGCCATCACGTCGATGATGTGGCCGGGCTCGTCGCGCAACCCGCCGCCCTTGCCGATCACCTTCGGCCAGTGCGCGACCATCGGGCTGATGATCCCGCCCTCGTGCGTGAAGTGCTTATACATGCGGAACGGCGTGTTCCCGACGTTCGCCCAGCACATCCCGTAGGCGGAGTACGAGTCGGCGGCGCCGATCGTGCCCTTGACGATTTCCTTCCCCGCCTCGCGCATCCGGCGGCGCATCCAGAACGGGCCGCCGTCGAAACCGTAGATCGTTTCCTCGGCGCATGCGCCGTTGTCGGACATGAACAGGATCAGCGTGTTGTCCAACTGCTTCTGCTGACGCAGCGACTCGACGATGCGCCCGATGTTCTGATCCATGGAATCGACCATCGCCGCATAGACGGCCATGCGCAGGCCCATGTCGTCCTGCCGCTCGGGCGTGAGCGTGTCCCACGCGGGGGTGGGTTCGTCGGTTTCTTCGATGCCCTGCCCGTGCCCGCTGTACGCCGGGCTGCGCGGGGAAAGTTCGGTTGAATCAGGAAGAAGTTTAAGCTCCTTCATCCGCTCGATCCGCTGCGCGCGAAGATTGTCCCACCCGGCCTTGTACTTCCCGCGATAACGCGCGATATCCGCCGGTCTGGCGTGCAGAGGCCAGTGCGGTGCGGTGAACGCGACGTAGCCGAAGAACGGCTGATCGGGTTTGTTCTTCAGATGCTCGCCGATGTACTGGATTGTTTTGTCGGCGATGGCGTCGGTGAAGTAGTAGTCGGCGGGGAGGTTCTCCACCAGCTTCCCATCCTCCATCAGCCCCACGGGCCGGAAGAAGTTGGCCATGCCGTCGAGAATGCCGTAGAAGCGCTCGAATCCGCGTCCGCCGGGGCCATGGGCGTCGAATTTCTTGCTGAGGTGCCACTTGCCGGTCATGAAGGTGTGGTATCCGGAATCGCGGAGCACTTCGGGGATGGTGACGACGTCTTCGACGAGCCGTCCGCGGTAGCCGCGCAGCTTCCAGTCCGGGCCCATCCACCCCACGCCCGCCTGGTGCGGGTAAACGCCGGTGAGCAGTGCCGCGCGGCTCGGGCAGCAGCGCGTGTTGTTGTAGAACTGTTTGAACCGCACCCCCTCGCCGGCGAGCTTGTCAAGGTTTGGCGTGTTGATCTCCCCGCCATAGCTGCCCAGATCGGAATAGCCCAGATCATCGGCAAGGATGAGGAGGATGTTCGGACGCGCCGCGGCATGAGCCGGGGCTGGGGCCGTTGTCATGAATAGGATCGTCAGGACCGCCAGGGAAACGAATGTTTTCATGCGACCGGCTATACTACGGGATATGCGAAGTCCTTTCCCCGGCATGGACCCGTATCTTGAGCAGCGGTGGGGCGGTGATTTTCACTCAAGGCTGATCACGTACTTGTGCGACGCGATACAGCCCGGGTTGCCGATGGACTTGCGCGCGCGATCGGAGGACCGCGTCTTTTTAGAGACGCTCGGTGGGCAAGCGCGCCTGTATCGGCCGGACGTACACGTGTTCGAGACGGTCCCGCCACGCGGCACCGCCCGCGCCAGCATAGAGCGCGGCGAGCCCGGCGCGGTCGCTGTCGCGGCGCCGCCCGAGATTGCTCCAGCGGTGATGATTCCGTTCACCGTGGAAGTCACCGAGCACTTTATCCAGATTCTCGACGTGCGCAGCGGGGGGAAAGTCATCACGATGATCGAAGTCCTCAGCCCATCGAACAAGTTTTCTGGCGGCGGTCGGAAAAAGTATCTGAAAAAGCAGCGCGAAACGGTGACGAGTGGTGAAGTCAACCTCGTGGAGATTGACCTCCTTCGCGCTGGCCGCGCGACGACGCTGGCGCGCGAGGCGGACCTTCCGCCGGGTGTCCGCACCCCCTATCACGCGAGCGTCTTGCGCGCCAGCGATCCGGACCGGTTGGCGTATTACCGCATCCCCCTGCGCGAGCGGCTCCCGCGGCTGCCGATCCCCCTCCGCCCGACCGACACCGACGTCATTCTCGATCTTCAGGCCGTCGTCGATCAGGCCTACGACCGCGGGCGTTACGACGACATCGACTACACCCGCCCGCTGGTCCCACCGCTCGATCCGGATGACGCGGCGTGGGCGGAGGGCATCCTCCGTGCGCGGGGAGTAGCGCAGTCGCGGATGGGAGTTGCGCCAGGCTGACATTTTCCCCGCCGTCTATTACATTAGCGGGCTAATCTGATTTTCCCGCGAATGAAAGGTTCACTATGCCGCTCATGACCACCAAGCCGATGTTCGACCTCGCCTACGAGGGCGGCTTCGCCGTCGGCGCGTTCAACGTCAACAACATGGAACTCGCCCAAGCCATCCTCGACGCCTGCGCGAAGGAGAACAGCCCGCTGATCCTCCAGATCAGCAAGGGCGCCCGCAAGTACGCGAACATCCGCTACCTCAAGGCGATCATCGACGCCGGCGTGGCCGAATACCCGGACTTGCCCATCGCCGTCCATTGCGACCACGGCGACACGCTCGAACTCATCCAGGCGTGCATCAACGACGGGTACACGTCGGTCATGATCGACGGCAGCCACCACGAGTTCGACCATAACATCAAGCTGACGGCCGACGCGGTGAAGCTGGCGCACGGCGCGGGCGTGACGGTGGAAGCGGAGCTGGGCATGCTGGGCGGGATCGAGGAGGACGTCGTCGGCATGGACGCGCACGAGTACGAGAAAAACGTCGAGAAGTTCCTCACCGACCCCGTGCAAGCCAAGGAGTTCTGGGAGCGCACGAAGTGCGACTCGCTGGCCGTCGCCATCGGCACGAGCCACGGCGCGTTCAAATTCAAGCACGAGGCCAAGCTCGCCTTCGACCGCATTGAGCAGATCATGAAGACCTGCCCCGGCCTCCCGCTGGTCATGCACGGCAGCAGCAGCGTCCCGCAGGAGTTCATCGACCTGGTCAACAAGTACGGCGGCGCCATGCCCAACGCCAAGGGCGTGCCCGAAGACCAGATCGCCAACGCGGTGCAGAAGTACGGCGTGTGCAAGGTCAACATCGACACCGACCTGCGCCTGGCGATGACGGCGAAAATCCGCGAAGTGTTCGCGACGAAGGCCGCGGAGTTCGACCCCCGCAACTACCTCGGCCCCGCCCGCGACGCCATCACGAAGATGGTCCAGCGCAAGCTCCACATGCTCAACAGCGCCGGCAAGGCCGACGTGATCAATAAGCACTGGGAGAAGCTGGGCAAGCCGATGCCCACGTACTACACGAAGGGCAAGGCGGCGTGAGCTCGACGCATGCAATACGTCAAAAATGGCGCGTTTGTGTTGTCGCTTCTGTGCGTTTTGGCTGCGACGATCCTCGGCATCTCAATGGTATGGTCGCGCGACCATGACAACCAGAGGTGGCGATGGCTCGTTAGCACCCTCATCGTGTTCATTGCGTCGTCCGCGACACTCAGCCTTGCCAAGTTGATGGACCGTCGTGGATGATGCGCGCGGAGCCTTGCATGATCGACGAGCGCATCGACCGTTCCACCCTTCGCTCAACCGGCTTCGACGAGGCCGAGGCGGACGACATCGACTTCTGGATGAGCAAGACGCCCACGGAGCGCATCGAGGCCGGCGAGTACCTGCGACGGTGGGTTTATGGCGACGATCAAGTTGACGCCCGACTTCAAAGAGTTCTTACGTTTGCTGAACTCGGAGAAGATTGAATACCTGCTGATCGGCGGATACGCCGTCTGGCTTTACGGGTACGTCCGCCCGACGAAAGACATCGACATCTGGGTTGCCGTCGATTCCGCCAATGAGCAGCGGCTGATCGAGGTTCTGGTCAAGTTTGGCTTCCCCCGAGGCACGCTGTGCCCGCCGCTGTTTCCGGAGGGAAAGACGGTGCTTCGAATGGGGCTTCCGCCGAACTGTTTGGAAGTTCTTTCCCGGATTGCGGGTGTGGACTTTGCGGACTGCTATGCCCGTCGTCGGACGATGGAGATCGAAGAGCTTCCAGTGTCGGTGATCGACTTCGACGACCTGCTCAAGAATAAGCGATCGACGGGCCGAGCATCAGATCAGGCCGACGTCGAACGACTTGAGAAGCGCCGAGGCAAGCCGTAAAGGCCAGGTAAATGAAGTCACGTACTGTCCCAACACGCTCGCGCCCGTTCCCTCCCGGTTAGTGAAAACCGGGAGGTAAACGTCACGATCGCGTTTGTTCTTTTTCGGTGCTGACGTTCACATCGGGGGCGTTCAGCACTGGGCGAAGTCACGACGCCTTGCGATGCGAACCAATTTTCGAACTTCCCCGCTGATGCGACTCGATCTTCTGCATGGCGACGTGATCGAGCAAAATCTCCCCGCAGGCCGGGCAGGCGTCAACCGAGACACCGGGGACGGAGTAGTCCTTCCCCGCGCGAATGCCCCTGATCGTGCGGGTGACGCGACGAATCCGTTTACTTCCACAAGTTGGGCAAACGCCAATCTTCAACATACTCGTCCGGCCTTAGACCGCCCGTTTGGCAGATACGAAGAGGTAGTACACGTCGATGCCTTCTTCGCGTGATAGTTTACCCTTGGTGTAAACCAAAGTCCCATCCAAAGTCTCGCTGATGATGATGTGCAGATACTCTCGACGGCGCGTCCGGCTGGGTGCCGTTGAGCGAATGGTCTTGTTGATCTGCGGCGCGCACAGGATGCACTCGATGACGTCACGCTCGTCGAGGTTGTCAGCGGACATCTCCAACTGCGCTTTGATCGTGATTCTGTAGCTGCCCGCGAGGACTGCACGCTTGATCCGCCTGAGCGTGTCGTTCATATCACGTGCCTCGCGGGGATCTCACCGCCGCTTCTTCTTGTTCCGATCCTTCGGCGCCTGCCACCCGCTGCGCTTGGTTTTCAGCATCGGGCCACCCGGTGTGCCCAAGCTTGACAACCCGCCGCTGCTGAGGGCTTTCATCAGCTTGAGCTTGCCCATCATGCCCATGCCGCCGACCGCGCGCATCATGTCGCGGCTCATCTCGAACTGCTTCATGAACTGCCCGACTTCGTTGAGCTGCACGCCGGCGCCCCGGGCGACTCTGCGGCGACGGCCGGCATCGAGCAGGTCCGTGTTCTTCCGCTCCTTCTTGGTCATCGAATCGTAGATGGCCCGCATCGTGCCCATCTGCTTTTCGACATCGCCCTCACCCATGTTGGCCTGCTTCGACAGCTCGCTCATCCCGGGGATCATGCTCATGACCTTCCCCATGGGCCCGAGCTTTTTCATCTGCGACATCTGCGACATGAAGTCATCGAGCGTGAACTCGCCTTTCTCCATTTTCGCTTGAAGGCGGGCTTGTTCCTCTTGATCGAACTTCTCCATCGCCTCTCCGACGAGGCCGACGATGTCGCCCATGCCGAGGATGCGCTGGGCCATGCCCTCGGGGCGGAACTCTTCCAACCGGTCGAGCTTTTCGCCGACGCCGAGGAATTTCACCGGTTTGCCGGTGACCATCTTGGCGCTGAGCAGCGCGCCGCCTCGGGTGTCGGAGTCGAGCTTGGTGAGAATCAACCCATCGAGCTCGAGCTGCTCGTTAAACGCCTTGGCGCTGTTGACCGCGTCCTGCCCGGTCATGGCGTCGAGGACGAGGTAAATCTGCTGTGGATTGATGGCGGCGTTGATCTCCTTGAGCTCGTTCATGAGCTCCTCGTCAATCGCCAATCGGCCGGCGGTGTCGAGGATGACGACGTCGCGGCCGGTCTTGCGCGCCTCGTTCACCGCGGCCCGCGCGACGGCGACGGCGGCGCCTTTTTGCACTTCCCCGTGCGGGGCAACCTTGGTCGGGTCGGTGTAGACCGGCACGCCCACCTGCTCCCCGATCACACGCAGTTGTTCGACGGCGGCGGGGCGCTGAAGGTCGTCGGCCGCGAGCATCGGATGGTGGCCCTTGCCCTTGAGGAAAGCCGCCAGTTTCCCGGAGGTCGTCGTTTTGCCCGAGCCTTGGAGCCCGCACATCATGATGACCGTCGGGCCCGGCTGGACCATGTAGATCCGCGTGTCCACTGGCCCGAGCAATTCGAGCAGCTCGTCGTACACGATCTTGACCATCAGCTGCCCCGGCTGGAGGCTCTTGATGACCTCCTGGCCGATGGCCTTCTGCACGACGCGGTTGGTGAAGTCGTTGACGACCTGGAAGTTGACGTCCGCCTCCAGCAGTGCCGTGCGAACCTCGCGCATGGATTCGCGGATGTTTTCTTCGGAGATCTTGCCCCGTCCGGAGAGGCTGCGGAACACGCCGGTGAATTTGTCGGTCAATGCGTCGAACATGGTCGCTGATTACCTGAAAGTCATTAAGCTGGCCCGGCTTCGTATCCCCCGGGGCGGGTGGACGAGGCAATTGTAAGCGATGTCGAGTGTGAAAACCGCATCGGCGCGTCGCCGTCCCGAGGGTTGAGCCGGAGAGAGCAAAGGGTTCACCGGCGATGGGTATTTGAAGTCAAAATGCGAGCGCTTCGCAAGCGAGGCGGCTAATAAATGTGGCGCTCGCGCGCGTTTTTGTTTCGATTGCAAGTATGGAACACCTCGAAGGGAAACAGTCCGTCCTCGCCGCGCTTCGCGCGTACCAGCGGCGGTTTCAGGTCATCCTGGTTTCACGGGGCGCGCACGCGGAGAAAGTGCGGGACGTTCTCGACGCCGCCGCCGAGCGGGGGGTGCCCGTGCGGCGGGTGGACCCGCGCGAGCTGGACGACATGGCCCACGGCGCATCGCATGGCGGCGTGCTCGCGGTCGCGACGCCCAAGCCGCGAACGACGCCGGGGCAGCTCATGGAAAAGCTTGACGCGCTGCGCGAGTCGCCGCTGCTGTTGCTGCTCGAAGGAGTGGACGATGCACGCAATCTGGGCTTCACGCTCCGCAGCGCCGAGGCGCTGGGCGTTCACGCGGTGCTGATCAAGAAGCACCTGTGGGACTTCGATTCCGTCGAAGTCGCCCGCCCCGCATCCGGGGCGTATGAGCGACTCCCGCTCGTGCAGATCGAGACGATCGACCCGCTGAAAGAACTGCAAAAGCGCGGCCTGCGCCTGTACGGGTGCATCGCCGGCGCAAAGCGGTCGATCTACGACGTTGACCTGGTTCGTCCGAGCATTCTCGCGATCGGGGGTGAGAAGCGCGGGCTTTCCGGTGCGGTGCGAAGCATTTGCGACCGGTTCCTCACCATCCCGACGGTGGGTGACGCCGCGTCGTCGCTCTCGCTCTCACACGCCGGCGCCATCGTGATGGCCGAGGCGATGCGCCAGCGCGCGTTCTCGGTCCCAAAGGTGGAAGCGGCGTGTGTGGAGGAACCTTTGATAGGAAATGACTGACTCGGAAGAAGTGTCATCCCGAGTCCTCATTTGGCTGGGACAGACGATCCGCGGGCGGCATCGGCCTGATGCGAGTATCGTAGAGGCCTTGAATCTTTCCCATAAAGACTCCTTCCATTGCTTCGGACGTTAGAGGCCGGCTGGAATTCGACCGATACGTCAGTATATGCGTGAGTATATGCGTGCCCTCTCCATCCGTCAGCCGTACGCCGAGTTGATCCTGCGGGGGATCAAACGGATCGAGTACCGCACCCGGCCGACGCGGATCATCGGGGAGCGGTTTTACATTTACGCGAGTAAGAAGCGGGCAGTAGGCAGTGGGCAGCGGGCAGGGAGAGAGCAAGGGAAAATCTGGTCGCGCGATCTGGCGAGGCTTGATCTCGATGACGGCGAAGCGCCCCTGCCGTGGATGATCGAACTGGCGAACGCGATCAAGCTGTTCCCGCACGAGCTGCCGACGGGCGTGATCGTGGGGACGGCGGTCATTGAGAAGTGCGAGGAAGTAGGCAGTAGGCAGTATGCAGTAGGCAGTGGGGAGAAGCGCGATCGGTCTCCCCTGACAACTGACAACTCGCAACTGGCAACGCTCTACCAATGGCATCTGTCCGATGTCGAGCGCGTGAAAAAGTTTCGCAAGCCGACGGGACGCCCCCAGCCGGTGTGGTTCAAGCCGTTTTCAGCGTAAGGGCGATTCGAACGGCGCGGCTGACAGTGGTCCCTCGTCGCGCAATGACTCGGCGGGATCGCGCGCGGGCGGGCGCTGCCCGCGGAAGATCAGGCTGTAGCCGGCGGGGACGATCACGAGATTGAGGAACGTCGAGGTCACCAGCCCGCCGAGGACCACGACGGCCAGGGGAGCGAGCAGCTCGCTGCCCGGTTCACCGGCGGCCAGCGCCAGCGGCAACAGGCCGAGCATGGCGGTAAGGGCGGTCATCAGGACCGGCGCCAGCCGTTCCATCGAGCCGCGGGTGACGGCTTCGGACAAATCCGCGCCTTCCTCCGTCATCAGATGCTGGTAATGGTTCACCAGCAGAATGCCGTTGCGCACGGCGATGCCGAACAGCGTGACGAACCCCACCATGCTGGCGATGGAGATCACCGGCGCCTGATAGCGCCCGCCAAAGCCGAACAACGCCAGCGTGTTCCGCCAAAGCCCTTCGGACTCGGTGAGGTAGATGGCGAGGATGCCGCCGATCAGCGCCAGCGGGAGGTTCACCATGACCAGCAGCGCCGCGCGGAGCGAGCCGAAGGCCATGAACAGCAGCAGGAGGACGACGACGATCACGCCGCTCCCCATGACGTAGATCGTGCGGGCGGCGGATTGCTGGGCCTCGAATTGTCCGCCGTAATGAACGGCGTAGCCGTACCGTTGGACGATGGGTTCCACAACCTCCTTCACCTGCTCGACGAGGTGCCCGAGGTTGTAGCCCGCGGCGACGTTGGTGGAGATGACCGCCTTGCGCTGGCCGTTCTCCCGCTGGATGGCCATGGGCGCGTCTTCGCGTCCGATGTCTGCCACTTCGTCCAGCCGAACCATCGCGCCGCCCTTGCCGCGCAACACCAGATCGCGCACATCGGCAATCGTCTTGCGGTGCTCGGGGTCGAGCCGCACCACGAGGTCATACCGGCGAAGGCCCTCGTTGATCTCCGCGACGAACGCGCCGAACAGCGCGTTCTGCACCTGCTCGGCAGCGCCGGCGGGCGTCAGCCCGAAGCGGCGGAGGTCGTCGTGGCGGTAGCGGATGGGAAGCGTCTGAATCATCGCCTCGCGGTTTCCCGCCACGTCGCGCGTGCCGGGCAGTTGCTTGAGCGCCGCCTCGGCCTCCCGGGCGATTTTGCGGAGCGTGGAAAGGTCTTCGCCGAACACGCTGATCGCGATGGCCGCGGGCGTGCCGGAGAGGATGTGGCTGACGCGGTGGGCGATGGGCTGGCCCGTCTCGGCATTGATGCCGGGAATCTTTGAGAGCACCTCATCGAGCTTGGGCAGCACGTCCTCGCGCCGGTAGCCGGGCTTGAGCGCCAGGTCGATCTCGCTGCGGCTGACCGGCTCGGCATGCTCGTCGCGCTCGGCGCGTCCGGTGCGTCGGACGACGGCGCGAACGCCCTCGACTTCCACCATCTGCCGGTCCACCGCCTGGGCCAGCCGATCGCTCTCCACCAGCGATGTGCCCGGCGGCGCGGTAAGGACGACGGTGATCGATCCCTCGTTGAACTCCGGCAGAAACGACGTGCCGAACGTGCTGGCCAGCCACACGCTCGCCCCCGTCGCCAGCACCGCCAGCACCAGAATGACGACCCGCAGTCGCAGCGCCAGCGCGAGCGTGGGCGCGTAGACCGCCTTGAGCCACCGGACCAGAAAGCCGTCGTGGTGCGCGTCGTTCTTCCCGCCGAGCCGTCCGCGCAGGAGGTACTTGCACATCGCCGGCGTGACGGTCAACGCGACGACCAGCGAGGCGAGGATCGACGTGACGTAGGCGATCCCCAGCGGGCGGAAGAACCGCCCCTCGATCCCCTGAAGAAACAGCAGCGGCACGAAGACGATCACGATGATAACCGTCGCGAAGACGACGGACGATCGGATTTCGTTGCTGGCATCGTAGATCACGCGCACGAACGGTTTGCGCCCCCCCTGATCTCCCTGGCCCTCCGGCAGGGCACTGTTCTCGCGCAATCGGCGGAAGACGTTCTCCACGTCGATGATCGCGTCGTCCACCAGTTCGCCGATGGCGACGGCCAATCCCCCCAGCGTCATCACGTTGATCGTCATTCCCGACCCCCACAGCGCCAGCAGCGCGACGGCCAGTGACAGCGGCAACGCGGTGAGCGTGATGATCGTCGTGCGAACGTTCAGCAGAAAAAGGATGAGGATAATGGCGACGAAGATCGATGCATCGCGCAGCACGTGCGTGACGTTCCGCAGCGACAGGTTGATGAAGTCCGCCTGGCGCATCACGAAGCGGTTCAGCCGCATCCCCTCGGGCATGCGCGCTTCGATCTGATCGAGCGCGGCGTCGATTTCGCGGGTCATCGCCAGCGTGTTCGTGCCCGGCGACTTCTGGACGCTCAGCACGACGGCGGGCTTGCCGCCCTCGGCCCCGGTCCCGCGCTTGGGCGCGCCGGCCAGCGCCACGTCGGCCACGTCGCCGATGGTGACGGCAGCGCCCTCGTGGTAGGTGATGATCGTGTCCTTGATGTCCTCGACGGAGCGCACGCGGGCCGACTGCCGCATCGGGAGTTCCAACCCCTGCACGTTGGTGAGGTAACCGGCGGTGGCGGTGCTGTGGGCCTCGGACGCGGCGTCGATCACGTCCTTGACGGTCAACCCGTACAGCATGAGCCGCTCGGGCTTCGCATTCACCTGGTACTCGGGAAGCTCCCCGCCAATGGCAACGACCTGCGCGACGCCCGGCACCGCGAGCAGCCGGTTGCGCAGGTCATACTCGGCGAAAGCGCGCAGATCGGTCGGCCCGACGCTTTCGTCCGTCGACGACAGCGACAGGAGCATGATCTCGCCGGTGATTCCCGTAATGGGTGTGATCTCGGAATGAACGCCCTCGGGCAGGCGCTCCTCGACGGCCAGCAACCGTTCGCTGACGAGGTTGCGTGCGCGGTAGATGTCGGTGCCCCAGTCAAACTCGACGTAGACGATGGAGAGCGAGATCGCGCTCCCGCTGCGCACCCGCCGCACGCCCGGCACGCCGTTGACGGCCGTCTCCAGCGGAAAGGTGACGTACTGCTCCACCTCGTCGGCCGACA
The DNA here is from genome assembly GCA_038233535.1 of Tepidisphaerales bacterium. Taxonomy (GTDB): domain Bacteria; phylum Planctomycetota; class Phycisphaerae; order Tepidisphaerales; family Tepidisphaeraceae; genus DASYWJ01. Next base: position 13,638 of record JBBSLV010000036.1, read on the forward strand.
GCCCGCCGGCCTCGCTGAGGATGACGACGGTCGGCGCGTTCAGCTCGGGGAACACGTCCACCGCCATGCGCGGCACCTGGTAGGCGGCGAACGCCATCACGATCAAGGAGACGATGAGCACGAGCGGCGCGTTCTTGAGCGAGAAGGCAATCAGGCGACTGAGCATGGTGAACGTCCTCTAAACGATTACTCAAGAGCAAGAAAGCGAAGCGCGGATGAACACAGATGAACGCAGATTAAATCAATGCGCGGGGCATTCGATATTTCTCTTATCCGCGTTGATCCGCGGCTCACTCAATCCGTGGTTCCGCGATTCACGTGCTACCGCTTTCGTCTTTTATTTGGATTCATGAGTGTGGAGCTAAAGATAACCGCTTGGTGCTCTTCGTGTCTTGGTGGTTCACTCCTGTTCATACCGGTTCCCCCAAATATGCCTCGATGACCTTCGGGTCGCTCTGCACCTCGCCGGGGGTGCCCTGTGCGATCGTTTCGCCGTGGTCGAGGACCGTGATGCGTTGGCAGATCGTCATGACGAGATTCATGTCGTGCTCGATGAGCCAGATGCCGACGCCGAACCGGTCGCGCACCAATCGGATCAGGTCCATCAGCTCGATTTTCTCCTGCGGGTTCATCCCGGCGGCCGGTTCGTCCAGCAGCAGGATTTTGGGGCGCGTGGCCAGCGCGCGGGCGATCTCCAACCGGCGCTGGTCGCCGTAGGGGAGGTTCCTTGCCAACACGTCGGCGCGGTCGGCGAGCCCCAGCGTATGCAGCAGGTGCATGGCTTCGGCTTCATGATGGAGTTCTTCGCGGTGGTAGCGCGGGGAGCGCAGCAGCGTGCCCCAGAAGCCGTGGGTGACGGAGCTGTTCAACCCGACGAGCACGTTGTCGAGCACCGTCATCGCGGCGAAGAGGCGGATGTTCTGGAAGGTGCGGGCGATGCCCAGCCGGTTGATGCGGAACGAGGGGGCGCCGGCAATCGCTTCGCCTTCGACCGTCAATTCGCCGCTCGTGGGCGCGTACACGCCGGTGACGATGTTGAACGCGCTGGTCTTGCCCGCGCCGTTCGGGCCGATTAATCCGACGAGCTGGCCGCGATCGAGGTCGAAGTTGAAGTTTAACAGCGCGCACAGCCCCCCGAAGCGCAGCGACACGTCGCGGATCTCAAGCAGCGGCATGGTTGCCTCCCGCCGGCGTGGTCGGTGGGGGAATCTCGCGGCGCCGGCGACGGAACCAGGGCAGAAAATCCCACAGCTCGCGCCCGCCCATGATCCCCTGCGGGCGCAGCAGCATCATGCCGATCAGCAGCATCGCGTAGACGATCATCCGCCATTCGTTGAACCCGCGCAGCAGCTCGGGCAGACACGTGAGCACGATGGCGGTGATGATCGCGCCGCTGATGCTCCCCAGCCCGCCCAGCGTGACCATCACGACGATCTCGACCGAGCGCAGGAAGCCGAACTCCTGCGGGTTGAGGTAGGTGTTGACGTGGGCGAACATCCCCCCGGCCACGCCGACGAACCCCGCCCCGAACAGCCGC
>JBBSLV010000037.1:0-14670 GCA_038233535.1 Tepidisphaerales bacterium
ACCCAAGGACCCACCCATTTAGCGGCGGTGCGCAGCACCGCAGGTTCCGCGGTCTCCCATCGACTGGTCGAATCCGCGGTGCTGCGCACCCGCCGCTGAATGTCACCATCCGCGTGACCACACGCCTATAATTCCCACCTATGTCCAAGCCGTTTGAAGTCATCAGCCCCTTCAAGCCCGAAGGCGATCAGCCGCAGGCGATTGACAAGCTTGTGGCGGGGGTGCGCGAGGGGAAAAAGTTCCAAACCCTCATGGGCGTCACCGGATCGGGCAAGACGTTTTCGATGGCCCACACGGTGGCCCGGCTCAACAAGCCGACGCTGGTCATCAGCCACAACAAGACACTCGCCGCCCAACTCTACGAAGAGTTCAAGGAGCTGTTCCCGAACAACGCCGTCGGCTACTTCGTCAGCTACTACGATTACTACCAGCCCGAAGCGTACATCCCGCAGCGCGACATCTACATCGAGAAAGATGCGTCGCGCAACGACGACCTCGATCGCTTGCGGCTCAGCGCCACCAGCAACCTCGTCAGCCGCAACGACGTGCTGCTTGTCTCGTCGGTCTCCTGCATCTTCGGCCTCGGCTCGCCGATGGAGTACAAGCAGTCGGTGCTGTCGATCCGCAAGGACGTGCCGACCGACCGCGACGAAATGCTGCGCAAGCTGATCGACCTCCAGTACAGCCGCAACGACATCGACTTCAAGCGCGGCACGTTCCGCGTGCGCGGCGACGTCGTCGAGCTGCACCCGGCGTACGAGGAGTTCGCCTACCGCATCGAATTCTTCGGCGACGATATCACCGCCATCGACGCGATCAACCCGCTCACCGGCGAGTTGCTGATGAGCCACGACGAGGTCTTCATCTACCCCGCCGTTCACTACGTCATGCCCGAAGACCGGCTGCACGGCGCCATCGCGAACATCCGTGAAGAGCTTGACCTGCAAGTGATGAAATTGCGCGGCCAGGGCAAGCTGCTCGAGGCGCAGCGGCTGCTGGCGCGCACGAAGTACGACCTGGAGATGATGCTGGAGGTCGGCTACTGCATGGGCATCGAGAACTACAGCCGACACCTCGACGGGCGAAAGCCCGGCGAGAAGCCGTACACGCTGATCGACTATTTCCCGAAGGACTACCTGCTGATCATCGACGAGTCGCACGTGACGATCCCGCAGATCAAGGCGATGTACAACGGGGACCGCGCGCGCAAGGAAGTGCTCGTCGATCACGGCTTCCGGTTGCCCAGCGCGATGGACAACCGCCCGCTGAAGTACGAGGAGTTCGAGCAGATGTACCAGAACGTCGTCTTCGTCTCGGCCACGCCGGGCAAGATCGAGCTGGAAAAAACGGGCGGCGAAGTCGTCGAGCAGGTGATCCGCCCGACGGGGCTGATCGATCCGGAGATCATCGTGCACCCCGCGCAAGGTCAGGTGCCGCACCTGCTGTCGGAGGTCAAGAAGCGCGCCGCCGTGGGTGAGCGCGTGCTGGTCACGACGCTCACGAAGCGGCTGGCGGAGGATTTGTCTGCCTACATCCAGGAAGCCGGGATTCGCGGGCGGTATTTGCACAGCGAGATCCAGACGATTGAGCGCGTCGAGATCCTGCGCGATCTGCGCAAGGGCGATTTCGACGTGCTCGTCGGCATCAACCTGCTGCGCGAGGGTTTGGATTTACCCGAAGTGTCGATGGTGGCGATTCTGGATGCCGACAAGGCCGGGTTCCTGCGGAGTGAGACGTCGTTGATTCAGACGATCGGCCGAGCAGCGCGCAACGTGAACGCGAAGGTTTATCTCTACGCCGACAAGATCACCCCCGCGATGCAGAACGCGATGGACGAGACCAGCCGTCGCCGGTTGCTCCAGGCGAAATACAACCAGGAGCACGGCATCACGCCGGCGACGGTGGTCCGCGCGATTCGCAGCGGCATCGAGACGGAGGTGAAGGCGCGGCGCGTCGCCGCCGAGGCGGTACGCGCCAATGAGGATCAGCTCGACCAGACGGAGCTGATTAAGCTGCTGGAGGAAGAGATGCTCGAAGCGGCCAGAAATCTGGAGTTCGAGCGCGCTGCCCAGCTGCGCGACAAGCTGAACGAGTTGAAAGGCGCCCCCACGATCGAAAGCGGCGCCGGCTGGGCCCCGGACGAGGAGGCCGCGAATCAGCAGAAGATCTGGCAGCCGAAGTCACCGGGGCGGGGCAAAGGCCGGCGCGTGGCGAAGTAGCCTTCGCATCTCGCGGCGGGCGATTAGATATCGAAAAACTCGGCGACCCGGCATTCGAATCCCGGCAACACATCTTCGCCGGTGATCATGTCGGTTTCCGAAGCGGCGCCGATCGGGCCCAGCGGCGAGTCTGCGGGGCGGTGAATGCGGAGGGTACGCGTCTTCGGGTTCACCACCCAGATCAACCGCACGCCTGCGCTCAGATAATCCTCGATCTTTCCATCAATCTCATAAGCCAAATCACCGGGCGACAGCACTTCCATGACCAGATCCGGGGAACTCTCGACGTATCCTTCAGGCGGGCGCTCGTCCGCCAGCCGGCCGGTGCGAACGAACGAAACATCCGGCCTGCGGACCTTGTCCGGGGCCCCGGGAAAGCACCGGTAGCCGCAGTCGGTGGTGAATAAATGTCCGGCTCGCTTTGGCCTGACGAAGTTCGCCAATTGCCCTGCAACAGCCACCGCAACGGCGCTCGATTCCGACCCCGTGTGTCGCTCCACCAAATTCCCGTCCACCAGCTCATAGCTGGCCGCGTCCGGCAAATCGAGAAGTTCTTGCGGGCTCAGCGTGGATTTCACTTGGGTCATGTTCATAAGTGTCTCCCGTGTGGCGCGTCATCATACCCTGTTGATCCGCCGCTGCCCTGCGCTGAGCTGCGCGCAGTGTCCGAGAATCGCGAGCGTCCATTCAGGCTTGGAAGAACTCGCCAACGCGGCAGCGGAAGGCGGGGAGGGCGCTCTCCCCGGTGATCTCGTCATCTTCATGCAGCTTGGAGACGGTTCCGTCCGCCCGATGGATGGTGACGACGCGGGTCGCCGGATCGACCACCCAGACCAATTTAAAGCCGGCGGAGAGATACTCCTCTACCTTGCGGCTGACCTCGTACCACTTGTCGTTCGGCGAGATGACTTCGACCGCCAGGTCTGCCGGGATGGGCATGTAGCCCGCGTCTCCCGTGATGCCCGAAAGCCGCTCGCGGCGGACCAGCGAAACGTCGGGCTTGCGAATGCGATTGCGAGCGTCGGGGAAACACTGATAACCCATTTCGATTGCAAAGACGGTCGCTTCGCCGGTTTTCTCCGCTCCAATACCAAGGGCGATTGCGATACGTGTCCCGACCCGGCTTGATTCAACGCTCACGTGTCTCTCCACCAGTTGCCCGTCCACCAACTCATAGTCCTTGTGGTCCGGCATCCGCAGGAGATCCTCGGGCGTGAAGACGGTGTTGCTCGTGAGCGTGCTCATGGACCTCATCCTTTGGCTGGCCTTGTCCCCTGCCCGGCACTGTCGCGGAACGTGGAGCCGCCACGCATCCTATAATGGACGTGTCGTTCTGTCACTGCAATCGGAGGCATTGATGCTGCCGTTCCCGACGTTAAATGAGGTTCGCGCTCTGATCGAACTGGCCCGGGATGAAGATCTCGGCCCAGGCGGCGACGATGTTACCTCGCGGCTGATGGTGCCCGCTGACGCGATCGGCGTCGGCACGTTCCTCCAGAAGTCGGTCGGCGTCGCCTGCGGGCTGCCGATGGTCGAAATGATCTGCGGGGCGTACGACGAGCGGCTGCGCGTCGAGCTGATCCCCGGGTTTCACATGGAGATCATCGAAGGCCGGTTCAGCGACGCCAGCAGCACCCCGCTGCTGCGGGTGCGCGGGCCGATGCGCGCGCTGCTGTCGGCCGAGCGCGTGATCCTCAACTTCCTCCAGCACCTCTCGGGCGTGGCGACGCAGACGCACCGGTTCGTGCGACGCGTCGAGGGGACCGGGGCGAAAATCTACGACACGCGCAAGACGACGCCGGGCTTCCGGTTGCTCGACAAGTATGCCGTGCGCGCGGGCGGGGGGTACAACCACCGGATCGGGCTCTACGATGGGCTGCTGATCAAGGACAACCACCTGGCGCACGTGCCGCTGCGCGAGCTGCCGACCTTTCTGTCGCGCGTCGTGTCGCAGAGCCGCGCGGAGAGCGCGACACGGCTGGTGGAAGTCGAAGTCGACAACCTCGACCAGCTGCGCGAACTGCTGAAGGTCGACGGGATCGATGTCATCCTCCTCGACAACATGGACTGCCCGCGGATGGCGGAGGCGGTGGCGCTGCGCAACGCGGCCCATTCGACAAGCTCAGGGCAGGGGGGGCGGAAGGGGAAGGTCGAGCTGGAAGCATCCGGGGGCGTGACGCTGGAGACCGTCCGCACGATCGCGCTGACGGGGGTCGAGCGGATCGCCGTCGGCGCGGTCACGCACTCGGCGCCGGCGCTGGACATCGGACTGGACGTCGAGGCTTTTTAACGTGGCATGGGCAAGATGCCGCAAGATGCCCATGCTACTTCAATGCGACAACGCCCCCGTCGGGCGCAGGCGCATCGCGGGCATCGACGGCGCTCGGTTGAACCGATCGTCGCACAGGTCCATGTCCTCGGCATCGAGGCTCGGTGGGACGTAGCCGGGCTGCTTGCTACGCACAAGCTCCTCGTGGTACGCGCCGATCACCTGGCGCTCGATCACCTGCCGGCAATCGCCGTTGATCGGGTGGGCGATGTCCGCGTGGAGCTTGACCCGACCGTGCTGGGCGGCGCCTTGGCCGGGATGCGGGTGGTTCATCGAGCGGGCCTCGTCTAGCCGCACCCCGCATCCGTTGCAGAAGCGGGCGCGGAGGTGGTTTTTCTCCCCGCACCGCCGGCAATGGTCGCACAGCTTGCGCGACGGCATGGCGAGGAACAGCCCCTCGTTTCCGTCGATCAGCTTGACGTCGCGGATGACGAACGTGTTGTCGAACGTGAGCGAGCAGAACGCCTTGAGCCGATTGGCGCCGTTGCCGCACAAATTGATGCGGACTTCCGTGACCTGCATAAACATATCCCTGGGCCACTGCGGGCCCGATGAAACCAGATGTGAAAGACTCCCGGTGCACTCGGTGCGCGGCGCGACAGACGTGAGGGAGACGCGACGCACACCACAAGTTGTTACCGCTCGCGGGGAGCGGTTTGGTTCATCACGGCGCCATGAAAACGCCTCGCAAGCGAGGCGGCTAAATAAGCGCGGGTTCTTGCGGTACGACGTTCACGACCTCGACGCGTGCGTCGACGGTCGCGAGCTGTCGTGCCGCGTGTTCCGTTTGCTCTCGCGTGTCGAACAGCGTGAACAGCGTGCTGCCGCTGCCGCTCATGCGCACGGGACGCGAGAGTTGTTCTTCCAGCGACGCCCGCAGCTGCCCGACCGACGGCTCGATCGCGAAGGCCGCCGCTTCCAGGTCGTTGACGAGCAGGTGGAGCAGGCTGCCTGCGTCCAGCCTCGCCCACGCATTCCAATCCGGTTCGTTGACGACCGACTCATCGCTGCCCCACTCCGTGCCGCGCCGCGCCATCGCGTGCCGTCCCATCGCGTCGAACGTCGCATAGACCGACGCCGTCGAGATGCGGGTGCGCGGCATCACGAGCACCGCCCACTTCGCAGCGGGCGCCGCGATGGGCCGCACCACTTCGCCCCGGCCCGAGCAGACGCTGCTCGGGCCATGGAAGAAGAACGGCACGTCGCTGCCCAGCGTTGCGCCGATGTCCGCAAGCTGCGGGGCATCCAATCCGGCATGCCACAACTCATTCAGCCCGATCAGCGCCGAAGCCGCGTCGGAGCTCCCCCCGCCCAGCCCGGCGCCGGAGGGGATGCGCTTGTGCAAAAAGGCCGACACCGCGCTCTTCGCCAGCGGTCCTTCCCCGACGCGACGCAGCCGGGTGTCGGCCAGCGCCGACGCAGCACGGACGACTAGGTTCCGCGCGTCCGTCGGAAGCGCGGGGTCACTGGTCGCCAGCGACAAGCTGCCGGCGCCACCATCGATCCACCCTCCACCAGGGGAATCGACGAGGTTCAGTTCGAGCGTGTCAAAGAGCCCGACGGTGGTCATCCACGTGAGCAGTGGATGAAACCCGTCGTCGCGCCGCGGGCCGACCCGCAGGTGCAAGTTGATCTTCGCCGGCGCGAAAAGACGCATGCACGAAGCGTCCGCGGGAACGCGCCCAAGTCAAGCGTCTAAAGTTTCAGATGAAATCCCGCATTGCTTGTTCCGAGTCACGCACAGATCTGGTTTTGGCCCGACCGAGTCAGAAATGAGATCAACCTGTAACCGGAATGAGCATACCCATGCCGTTGGCGGGCGGTCAACACAAATCTCGGACGCATTTGGGAAGCGCCCCAGACATCGTACCCCCCCGCGGCGGCTCGGCGTCGCGGGGGGGTACGATGTCTGGGCATTTCCCTAATCTTCGGACGCATTTGGGAAGCGGCGCCCTTTGCTACGCCCCGACCATCATCGAATCGCGCAGCTTGCGCAGCGCTTCGTGTTCGATCTGGCGGACGCGTTCTCTGGTCAACCCGATGCGCTCGCCGATTTCCTTGAGGGTCATCGGGTCTTCGCCGTCCAGTCCGTAGCGGAGCTTGAGGATCTTCGCGGCACGCTCGTCGATCGCTTCGAGCAATTCGCCGAGCTGGCGCAGCTCGTCGACCCCTTCGACGATGTCGTCCGGTCCGGGGTTGTGCGTGTCGGCGACGAGGTCGCTCATCGTCATCTCGCCGTCGCCCCAGTTGCCGCCCCCGCCGAACTGCGTCGGCGCGTGGTAGGCCTTGACCGCCTTGCGGATGATCTTCACCTTCTTCGGCGACATCTTCAGATGCGCCGACAGCTCGTCGATCGACGGCAGCCGGCCGAGCGAATCCTCCAGCTCGCGCATCGCGTACTTCAACTTCGACATCATCTCGACCATGTACGCCGGAATGTGGATCGGCTGGACGCTGTTGATGAGCGCGCGCTTGATCGACTGCTTGATCCACCAGCTCGCGTAGGTGCTGAATCGGCAGCCGTTCTCGGGGTCGAACCCTTCGACGGCCTTGAGCAGCCCGATGTTCCCTTCCTCGATGAGGTCGGGCAGCGAGAGCCCGCGGTTGACGTAGTTTTTGGCAATGTTGACGACGAGCCGGAGGTTGGAGCGCACCATGCGCTCGCGTGCCGCGGGGTCGTTGTCGTTAATGATGCGTCGGCCAAGCGCCTTTTCCTCGTCCCCCGTCAAAAGCGGGGAATCATTGATCTGGCGGAGGTACAACTGCAACCCGGATTGGACGGCCGCTGATGCCATAATGGTGCGTCGTCGTTTGGCGCCAATCACGTGGGGTATAACACGCGGCGCCCTGAGATTGTTCGCCCGAGAGAAGCCCTCGGTTCGCCCGAAACCAATGGTGGTTGCGGGACGTGTACCCATGATGGGTATCGGCTTGCGATATGACCGACTTTCGGGCGGCACTCGATTGATTCTGCGAAACCTCAGGATCCAGACCAGATCGAGGTCGGCAGTGAGTTTCTCGATGGGATTCTTGGTCGTCAAGAGAAAACGGCGCAACGAAACGGGCCGCCCCGTGAATGCGGGGCGGCCCGATAAGATGAAGCAGTTCCGGGTGAGCAAACGCGGCACGAGTGCCGGGGCTATAATAAACGGGGGATTATTCGCCGATTTTGAGGTCGCCCAGACCGGACGACTGTTCGCCGCCTTCGAGACCGCCGCGGAGGCCGCGCTTCTCCGAACGCTGCGAACGCACCTCCTCGCGCTTCTCCTCGTCCTGCGCCCACTGGGCACGCTTGAGCGAAAGCCCGATCTTGCGCTCCTCGCTGTCCACGCGGAGGATCTTGACGTCGACCTCCTGGCCGACCTTGAGGTTGTCCTCGGGCTTCTCCACCTTCTGGTCGGAGATTTCCGAGATGTGCAGCAACCCCTCAAGGCCCGGGGCCAGCTCCACGAACACGCCGAAGTTCGCGATCTTCGTGACGTGCCCCTTGACGACCATGCCCGGGCGGTACGCGCCGGGGATGGCCTGAATCCACGGGTCTTCGGTCATCTGCTTGAGGCCCAGCGCGATGCGCTGCTTCTCCTGGTCGACGCTCAGGACGACGGCTTCCACGTCCTCGCCCTTCTTGAGCACTTCGCTCGGGTGCCCGACCTTCTTCGTCCACGACAGATCGCTGACGTGCAGCAAGCCGTCGATGCCCTCTTCGATCTCGACGAACGCGCCGTAGTTGGCGATGTTGCGGACCTTGCCCTTGACCACGCTGTTGGGCGGGTATTTCTCGGCCACGCGCTCCCAGGGGTTCTCCTCGACCTGCTTCATGCCCAGCGAGATCTCCTGCTTGTCCTTGTTGATCTCCAGGACCTTGACCTGCACCTTCTGGTCCGCCGTCACCACCTCGCTCGGGTGGTTGATCCGCTTCGTCCAGCTCATCTCGGAGATGTGGACGAGACCCTCGACGCCTTCCTCCAGCTTGCAGAACGCGCCGTAGGACATGATGTTGACCACGTCGGCCTCGTGCACGCTGCCGATCGCGTATTTCGTCTCGATGTTCTCCCACGGGGAAGCGTCCTTCTGCTTCAACCCCAGGGCGATCTTTTCCTTGTCCTTGTCGATCGACAGCACCTTCACTTCGACTTCCTGATCGATCTTCAGCATCTCGCTGGGGTGGTTGATCCGGCCCCAGCTCATGTCCGTGATGTGCAGCAAACCGTCGATCCCGCCCAGGTCGATGAACGCGCCGAAGTCGGCGATGTTCTTGACCAACCCCTTGCGAACCTCGCCGATCGTGAGCCCCTCGAACGTCTTCTTCTTCATCTCCTCGCGCTGCACTTCGATCATCTTTCGGCGGGAGATGACGATGTTGCGGCGCTCCTCGTCGATCTTCAAGATCATCGCGTCGATGTGACGCCCGATCCAATCGCTGATCTCGCCGGGCCGGCGGATGTCGACCTGGCTGGCGGGGAGGAACACGGGCACGCCGATGTCGACGAGCAACCCGCCCTTGATTTTCTTCATCACCTTGCCGGAGACGGGATCGCCTTCCTTCTTGCTCTTCATGATGGCTTCCCAGTTGATGATCCGATCAGCCTTGCGCTTGCTGATCTTCACCAGACCGGTGTCGCCTTCGACATCTTCGAGCAGGACGCGCACTTCGTCGCCGGGATTGACGTTCTCCGGATCGTCGAATTCGCTGCGTTCGAGGATGCCTTCGCTCTTGAGGCCCAGCTCGACGATGAAGTCGTCGCCGGCCTTGCCGGAAACCTTGCCCTTGATGATGGAGCCGGGGGAAAAATCCTGGGCTTCGTCGGTGCCGACGAGCTTGCCCAGGTCGTCAGCGGCATCACCAAGCGCGGTGGCGACGGCGGAATTAACTTCGTCCTCGAACGCGCCGAGGGAATGAATGAGATTGAAATCAACCATGAGTGTTGCGGCGACCCGTGTCGGGGCGCCTGGCCCTTCTGTGAGCGTGGCCAAATTAGAAAAAGACCGCCGACGTCCACGCCGCGCCGACGTTCCGTACCATGATGTCCCGAGCAGACCGCCCGCCCGGTGGTGAACGGGGGATCATAGGTAATTCCGTGGCGGCCCGCAAATCCGCCCGAGCCCCTTTTGCCGATTAGAGTGTGCTCGTTTTTCCGGGCGATAGGCGAAACCACAGGTGGATTCTACGTCTTCTTCTCTTCCACCAGCCGCCCGAACTTTCTGAGCTGCGGGGAGAAGCCCGCGACGGCGAAAACGGTCGCGATCGTCCCGATTCCGCCCAAAACCACCGCGGCGACCGGTCCGAGCAGCGACGCGACGACGCCGGATTCCAAGCCCCCCAGTTCGTTGCTGGCGCCGATCGAGATGTTGTTGACGGCCGAGACGCGCCCGCGCATCGCGTCGGGCGTGAGCACCTGCACGAGCGTGTGGCGCACGACCACCGACACCGCGTCCATCGCGCCGGCGATCACCAGCATCGAGAACGACAGCCAGAAATTCCGGCTCAGCCCGAAGGCGATGGTCGCGACGCCGAAGACGGCGACGGCGAGCAGCATGTTCCGGCCCGCGCGGCGCATGGGCGGGAGGTGGGCGATGAGGAGCGTCATCAAGAGCGCGCCGATCGGGTCGGCCGCCCGCAGCCAGCCCAGGCCGCTCGGTCCGATCTCAAGCACGTCGCGTGCGAAGACGGGCAGCAACCACACCGCGCCGCCCAGCAGGACGGCGAGCAGGTCGAGCAGCATGGTGGCGAAGACGATCCGCGTCCGCCAGATGAATCGCACCCCGGCCAGCAGCGAACGGTCGACTGTTTCGTCCGAGCGGTCGACCTCGCGGATATTCACCGTGAAGATGAAGATGGCGAACGCGCCGGCGCAGGCGGCGTCGATGAGGTACGCGGCGCGGGCGGTCCCGAAGTTGTTGAGGCTCCACGCGACTGTGAACCCCGCCATGGCCGGGCCGAACGACGTGGCGAGCTGGAAGAAGCTGGAATTCCACGTGACGGCGTTGGCGAAGACCTCGGGGGGGACGATCAGCGGCAGCAGCGACGACCGCGCGGGCCTGCCGATCACGAGAAACGCGGCGTTGACGACCAGCAGCGCGTACATCCACGGGATCGACCCCGGCTGATACGACAGCATCGCCAGCCCGAGTGAGCACAGCGCCGCGCCGGCGGCGCTGATCGCGATCAGCCGCCGCCGGTCGAACAAATCCGCCCAATGCCCGGCCGGAAGCGCCAGCAGCAGCAGCGGGATCACCTGGATGCCCGCCACCCACCCCAGCGCCAGCTCCGATTCCGTGCGGTCGTAAATTTCCCACCCCACGGCCGTCGAGAGCATGTGGTGCCCGACGACGGAGATCATCCACCCGATCGAGAACCGCCGGTAATCGGGGATGCGCAAGGCCGCGTAGGCGTCGTGCTTCGGGGGCGGCGGCGACTGATCGAGCGCGGGGATGGCCGGCGACTCACGCCCGATCTCCCCCTCGGTGGGCGAAGACGTGGCGGCGCGCTCGGGGTCCGGCTGCTCGTAGGCGGGTTGCTCGCTCTTTTCCTTCGACATCCCGCTTTTCTCGACAATAAATCGTAAACCCTGCTTTATCTGACGCGGCGGAAGTGTACGGTCGTGGATTCTCCAGCGGGAGCAGTTAAAATTGCCGGAGCAAGCCCAACGGGCAAACCGAACAGGCATTCAGCGGTGTGTTGGGCACATCCCGCTGGCGAGCCATGGGGCCACGGAGTAGGCGCAGATGAAGAATCGGACGATGGACCTGCTGAAGTATCAGCCGTTCCCCGCGCTGGCCGAGGCGGTGCGGGGTTCGGCGGTGGTTGTGATCGAGCGCTGGCAGACGCTCATTCGCCACTCGCTCCCCAACGCCCACCATCTCACGACCCGGCAACTCCACAACGACCTGCCCAACATCCTCATGCTCATCGCCGACGCCATTGAAGCCGATGAGCCCAGGGCAACCAAGGTGCTGATGGACGAAGCCGTCGTCCATGGCGAGGTGCGGTACGGTCAGCACTACAACATCGGCGACGTCCTCGTCGAGTACAGCGTGCTGCGGCGCCTGCTGCACGAGGAGGTGCTTCGCCATCTCGACCGCGAGATGACCGGCGAAGAGCTGTCGGCGTTGAACCTCGGCATCGACGTCGCCGTGCGCCGCGGCGTCGTCTCGTTCGCCGCCGAACAGCGCAGCGAGCTTCAGGCGGCCGTCGAGGCGCAGACCAAGTACCTCTCGTTTCTCTCCCACGACCTCCGCGGGGGGCTCAACGGCGTGCTGCTGATGATCGAAGTCCTCCGCCGCGATCTGGTGAAGGAGCCGAAATTCAGCGAGTCGCTCGAAGATCTTGACGTCATGCGCCGCTCGATCCTGGAAACGGTCGGCACGATGGACCGCTTCCTCCACGCCGAGCGGTTTCGCAAGGGCAAGGTGCAGGTCTGCCCGACGCGGCTCGACATGAAGCGGCTGGTGAACGAAGTCGCCACGCACTTCAGCTACCAGGCCAGGGACAAGGATCTCCGGCTCGTGCAGGAGGTAAGCGAGGGGCTTACCATCGTTTCGGACAAGGAACTGGTGACCGTCATCCTGCAGAACCTCGTCGCCAATGCCGTGAAGTACACGCCCGGGGGCGACGTGCGGATCAAGGCTGATCACAACGCGGGGAAGGGCTGCCTGATCTCCGTGAGCGACCAAGGCCCCGGCATCGCGCAGGATCGACTTGACCAGCTCTTCACCCCGTTCGCCCGCGGCGAAACGCACGGGCAACCCGGCACGGGTTTGGGATTGTCGATCGCCCGCCAGGCCGCGGATCTGCTCAAGGCGAAGCTGTGGGCGGAATCGAAGGTGGGCGAGGGATCGACCTTCCATCTCGAGCTTCCGGCCGAGCCACCGTCCGCCGGCGGCGCAGCGTCGTCGTAGGAAGCCACGAGGATGCGCAGGCGCGAAGACCATCGCAAAGAAGCTTTCATCGGATCTGCAGCAGCTCCGCTTCCATCCAACCATTTTTGCGGGCATGGTTCCAGTCGTGCCGCGTCCTCATACGATCGCTGAGGTCGGCCAATCCATCAGTCGCTTGATCAATTCTCCCCGGGGTGCACATGACGTATCGCGCTTTCGCAAAAAATTATGCGGGCTTCGGAATTCCTCGAACACATGGCGCGTGACGGCGTAGTTCAAGCGGGTTCGTCGGGTCCGTCCGCCGTGGGAGGCAATGGGCGGGGCCGCACGGGAGGGCGTTTCTGTGGATTCCAAAGCCAAAGGGCTGACCAGCGTTGCACCGGCAATCTCGATCCGGCACGGCGTTGCCGCATCCGGCGTTGCCGGCGCGCCGGTAGCCGTTGCGCCGGCACTTCAGCCGTGCCGCATTCTGCTGGTCGAGGACCACGCCGACACCGCCGCCATGATGCGCCGGCTGCTCGGCCGCCGCGGGTATGCCGTCACCCTTGCCACGACCGTCGCCGAGGCATTACAGGCCGCGACGTCACAACCGTTCGACCTGCTGATCTCCGACCTGGGGTTGCCCGACGGCAGCGGCCTGGATCTCATGCGCGATCTCGCATCGTGCCCGGCCCGGCTACCGGGAATTGCGCTCAGCGGCTACGGCATGCCCGACGACGCCCGCAAGAGCCTCGACGCCGGCTTCCTCGAACACCTGACGAAGCCGGTTGCGATGGAACGGCTGTGGGCGACGATCGACCGCGTCCTCGCCATGTCCCTCGCGACCAACGCGGCGTAGCGCCCGCCTTTGCCCCTCTACCGATATTGCGAGGCCCGTGGTAATTGTGATAGCGATGGCGGTGAGGACGACCGGCTCAGGGGGCGTGCGAATTCGGGGATGTTTATGTCGGAATTATCTTACCCGGTGTTTCGTGATCCCGAGCAGTACACCAAGCTGCGGGTTTCCCACGGAATGCTGGGACGCCTCAAGCAGTGGTCGGAACACAAAGCGCTCGACGGTTGCCTTTCCACGACTGAAGGCGTCAAGACGATCTGTGACGTGCCTTGCGGGCCGGGACGATTGTTTTATTACTGGCAGCGCAAAAACCTCCGCGTTCACGGCAGGGACTTTTCGCAGCCGATGGCCGACGCCGCAACGCGCCTCCACGCCGAGCTGAAGTTGGATGGCACCGTCGCCGCGGGGGATGCGTTTCACCTTCAGGGTGCGGTGACGGAGACGCCCGACCTGGTTGCCTCGGTCCGGTTTGTCTATTACTTTGAGAGCCCCGAGCGTGTCAGGCTGCTGCGGTCGCTGGCCGCCGCGTCGCGACGATATGTGCTGGCCCAGTTCAAGACCAGCGAGACCTACAGAGGCCGCCGCAACGATGCCAGGTCGCGCGTGGAAAACCGCGGCAAGCATCATTGTTCCAGTGCGCAGATGCTTCAGGAAGTCCGGGAAGCCGGGTTGACGCCGCTCCGCGTCCAGCCCATCGGTGAGTTCTCCGACCGGGTTTTCGTACTGGCCGAGAAACCTCAGCCAGGCGAGGCCCCCGCCGTTCACATTTCACGCGCGCCGGGGCGGCAGATGGCCTCGTTTGCTGCGCTTGTTGGCGCCGGGCGACCCGCGCCCACCAAGATACAGAGACCACCAAGCGGTTGTCTCTAGCTCCACATCCCGTATTCACGTATTCATGCAAACCGTATTCATGCAAACTTGACTTGCATTTTGCTGGAACCGCTTGGTGCGTTTCGTGTCTTGGCGGTTTCATCTCGTATTTCCGAACTTGTTTCGGCGCGCAGGCCCAGTGCTGCCGCCGACGTCCTCATACGCTGGTTATCCTTCGGGGGTATCGATCAATTGTTGCAAGCGCTCGGCCAGATCGGGCGCGAAGCGGCTGGTCCACGATGCGTCGATGAGGCCGACCTCGAGCATATCGAGCAGATGAACCTGGTCCTTTCGCCGAAATGAAGTGAGCTTCATCCGCACCAGCGCTTCAAGCGCGACGATGCGGAACTGGTCCGGCCGCTCTGATTCACTGACATCAGGCGCGGGGGCGAGGCTCTCCTCGCGGACCTTTTCGCCGGCGAGGATGACATGCACGGCGTCGCGCGCTTTGGCGCCGGGGCCATCCAGGAACATGTCGATGCCCGCGACGCGCCGACGAATGAAGCCGGCGGATTCCAAGGCGCGCGCGGCGGCGTCGA
>JBBSLV010000038.1:0-14510 GCA_038233535.1 Tepidisphaerales bacterium
GGGGGAGTTCGTCGTCGTCGTCGGGCCCAGCGGGTGCGGCAAGAGCACGCTGCTGAACATCGCCGCGGGCATGATCCGCGCGGACGCGGGCCAGGTGTCGCTCGACGGCACGCCCATCGACGGGCCCGAGCCCGAGCGGGCGATGGTCTTCCAGGACCATGGCCTGTTCGCCTGGCTGACGGCGGAGCAGAACGTCGAATTTGGCCTGAAAATGCTGGGCGTCGGTCGTTCCGAGCGCCGCGACCGGGTGGCCGAGGCGCTGGCGTCGGTCCACCTGACGCGCAGCGCGAAAAAGCTCGTGCACGAGCTGTCCGGGGGGATGCGCCAGCGCGTCGCCATCGCGCGGTCGCTGGTCGTCGATCCGAAAGTGCTCCTGATGGACGAGCCGTTCGCCGCACTGGACGCGCAGACGCGCACGCTTCTGCACGGCCAGCTTCAGGAACTGTGGCTTAAGACGCATAAGTCGATCCTGTTCGTCACGCACTCGGTTGGTGAAGCCGTGCGGCTGGCGGACCGGATTGTCGTGTTGCATTCGCACCCCGGGCGCATTCGCCGGGAAATTAACGTCGACCTGCCCCACCCGCGCAACTTCGACAGCCGCGACATCAGCGAGCTGGTTCACGTGGTCCGCCGGGAAATTGAAGACGAGGTGAATCGTGTCAACGCCATCGGGGCCGAAGAGGTTTGGAACCCTCAAGCGGCTGGGGATCTGGGCGCTGTTGCTGACGACGTGGGAAGCGGCATATAGGACGATGCAGTGGCGGCCGTGGGTATTCCCCGCGCCGAGCCACGTCATCGATTCGCTGCTGAACATGCTGAACGTGCGCAGCGCGTTCGGCGAGCCGCTGCACGCGCGCTGGCCGCGACCGGAGCAGTCGGGGGAACCGTCGTCCGTGGTGTCATCCGCGCCGTCGAGGTCCGTCGTCGCCAGTCCGCTCGTAATCGGAAACATCGTCAGCCTCACGCGGCTGGCGATCGGGTTCAGCGTGAGCATCGCGCTGGGCGGGATGCTCGGGCTGGCGATGTGGCGCCTGAAACCGCTCGACGAGTTCCTCGGCCCGCTGTTCCTCGGACTTCAGACCCTCCCCAGCGTCTGCTGGGTGCCGCTGGGCATTCTCACCTTCGGCATTAATGAGACGGCGATCCTGTTCGTCCTGGTGATGGGGTCGTTCTTAGCAATCGCCATTTCGCTGCGCGATGGATTGGCGACGATCCCCCCGCTCTACCGCCGGGCGGGGCTGATGCTCGGGGCCAAGGGATGGAAGCTGTACCGCTACGTGCTGCTGCCCGCGAGCCTGCCGGCGCTGTCGAGCAGCCTCCGTCAGGGTTTCTCGTTTGCCTGGCGATCGCTGATGGGGGCGGAATTGCTGTTCATGGTCGAGCGGCACGGGCTGGGGTTTTTGTTGGCGACCGGGCGCGAGTTGTCGGACGTGGCGCAGGTCGTGGCCGTGATGATCATGATGGTGGTGATCGGGATGATCGCGGACCGATTGGCGTTTGCGCCACTCGAGCGCGCCGTGCATCACCGGTTCGGCTTGCTTGGCGCGCAGTGACGCCAGTCCGCCCTGGACGTTCGGAATCACCCTCACCCCGACCCTCTCCCGGAGTACCGGGAGAGGGAGTAAGTCAATCGACCCTGTTCGTCTCCGTCGTCTCTTCTGTCTTCACCCCGTCGTCGGTCTCGGTGACGGTCGTCTCCGTCTCCTTAACCGTCCCATCGTCCTTCACTTCCACTTCCCTCTCCGACGCGATCTCGCGGTCACACCCGCTGAGGACGGGCAACCCCGCCAAGGGCATGGCCATCGCGGCACAAAGCATCAGTCGCTGCATGATCGGCTCCTTTCGATGAACCTGACTCATCCATCGCAAAAGCCGGGCCGCGGCGGCTCAACCCCGGCTGTCGCACTTGGCTGGCGTCGTCGGGTGGCATAAGCTGTCTACTTTCACACGTTTACCAACGGGGTCTGAGATGGACACGACAAATTCGATCATCAACTACGACGATTTCGCCAAGCTGGAGCTGCGCGTCGCCACCGTGCTGGAATGCAAGCCGCACGAGAACGCCGACAAGCTGCTCGTCCTCCAGATTGACCTGGGCAACGGCCAGCGCCGGCAGATCTGCGCGGGGCTGCGGAACCAGTACCAGCCGGAACAACTGATTGGCAAGCAGATCGTCGTCGTCGCCAACCTCGCCCCGCGCCAGATGCGCGGGGAAGCGAGCCAGGGCATGTTGCTGGCCGCGACCGACCCGGCGACCAACCGGGTGATCGTCATCACCCCCGGTGATCAGGTGCCGCCGGGGGCGAAGGTCAGCTAGAGGAATTTTCGATTTGCGATTTGCGATTTGCGATTGAAAGCCGACGCCGTTGGATTGCAATCGCAAATCGGCAATCGAGGGCTTTGAAAAACCCGTGCCCGTGGCCGCTAAAGCGGCCACGCCGCTGCAAACACTGAGATCACCCCGGAGGTTTTTCAAAGCCCTCAATCGCAAATCGGCAATGCTCAGAGAACTTCATATTTCCAACCTCGCCGTCATCTCCGACGTCCGGATCGAGCTGGATCCGGGGCTCAACTGCTTTACCGGCGCGACCGGGGCGGGCAAGAGCCTGGTCATCGGCGCGATTGAGGTGCTGCTGGGCATGCGCAGCCCGGCGGAGATGCTCCGCCCGGGCGCGGACGAGGGGCGCGTCAGCGGCGTGTTCGAGGTGAAGAATCCGGAGTTGCTCCAGGCGATCGAGCGGGCAACCGATGTCGCCGTCACCGGCGACGGGGGGGAATTGCTGCTCACGCGCCGTCTCTACGCATCGGGCCGAAGCTCGGTCAGCCTCAACGGCAACCCGATCACGCTCGGCATGCTCAAGGCCGCGGCCGAGCATCTCGTCGACGTGCACGGGCAGCACGATCACCAGTACCTGCTGAAACCGTCGAACCAACTCGACGTGCTCGACCAGTTCGGGGATTTGTGGGATCTCCGCCGGCGCTACCACGACGTGTACGGGCGGCTTCAGACGGCCAGGGAGAAGCTGCGCGAGCTCACCGCCAGCCGCACGCTGCGCGAGCAGCAGCTCGAGCTCCACCGGTTCCAGGCCAACGAGATCGACAACGCCGAGCTGGATCCCGGGGAATTCGAGGAGCTTTCCGGTCGCGCGTCGGTGCTGAAAAACCTCGAGAAGCTCACGAAGGAAGCGACGGCCACGCACAGGGCGCTGTACGAGATCGACGGCTCGGTGCTCGAACGGTTGAAGATGATGTCGGCGGTGCTCGGGGAGCTGTCGATGCTCGATCAGAACCTCCGCCCCGTCGCCACCGCGCTGCGCGACGCGACGATCTCGCTGGAAGAAGTCGCATTCGACCTCTCGCGTTATCTCGACAAGCTCGACCTCGACCCGGCCGAGGCCGCGGAAGTCGAGGACCGGCTGAACACGCTCAACCGGTTGGTGAACAAGTACGGCCGGAGCGTCGAAGACGCGCTGGCGCACCGCAAGCAGATCGGGGAGCAGATCGCAGAGCTGGAGAAGGCGACGGACGATCTCTCATCCCTTCAGAACGCGCTCGACCCGCTGGCGCGCGAGACGAACGCGCTGGGCCAGGAACTGTCCACAAAGCGCCAGGCCATCGCCAAGAAATTGTCGCCGATGATCGAAAAGTCGCTTGCGGAACTGGGCATGGAGAAGGCGAAGTTCACGGCGACGGTCGCGACGTCGCTTGCGCCCACCCCTCATGGGTTCGATTCGTGCGAGTTCGTCGCCCAGACCAACCCCGGGCAGCTCGCGCAGCCGCTGCGGAAGATCGGTTCCGGGGGGGAATTGTCGCGCATCATGCTCGCGCTTAAGGGCATCCTCGCGCAGAGCGACCGGATCTCGGTGCTCGTGTTCGACGAGATCGACGCCAACGTCGGCGGGCGGCTGGGGTCGATCATCGGCAACAAGCTGCGCCACCTGGCGACCACCCACCAGGTGCTGTGCATCACCCACCTCCCCCAGATTGCCAGCTACGCCGACCGGCACCTTACCGTCCGCAAGGAAGTGATTGACCAGAAGACGAAGACAACCGTCCGCATGATGGCCGGCGCCGAGCGGGTTCAGGAGCTGGCGGAGATGATCGGGGGGCAGCGCATCACCGAGACGACGCGCGCGCAGGCGAGAGAGCTGCTCGACGCCGCCACCGCCGAGTTCGCAGCGCCCACTGCGGCGCCAACACGCTCGCCCTGCCCCCGTGCCGGCGCAGTCCGCGATGGGTCCGCGAAGGTGGCAAGCCGACGGAGCCGGGCCGGCAAGGCCGCAAAATCGTAATAGGCTCTCTTTTCACATCAAAATTCATGAAAAACCGCTCGACGGGCGAAAGATCAGGTTGGTGACGGCGTCTATAACGTGCTACGTTCATGGGGTCGCCCGACGTTCATGGGGTCGCCCAACGTTCATGAGATCGCCCGACGAATGCGACGGAAGCCGGAGACCACCCCGGTGAGTGTAGGGCCGAGGGATCGGTCGAGGGATGAGCCGTATTAGACAGAGGTTCCACATCGTGATGAATCGGGCTGAATCCAATTTCGGCAGGACTGCGAAGGGCGTTGAAACAGACCCCCAGTGCGGTGCGCTGCCCGAGGGACGCCCCGCAGCGCAACGCGAATCCACCCCGCGCCTGGCCGATACGCTCTACTTCATCGCGTCCCACGCAAACCCTCCGCAAGTTGCCCGGCTCGCCCACGCATGTCTCGCCAGCGGAAACCCGCGCTCGCGCGTGCTGATTCACCACAACGCCGACGTCTCGCACCTCGACCCCGCGTCCATGCTTTCGCTTGGCAACGTCGACCTGCTGCCCCAGCACAAGGGCATGAACCGGGAAAGCTTCGCCTCCTGCGAGATGCTTCTGGGGGCCATTGACTGGGCGCTGTCCCACCGCGAGTTTGAATGGTTCGTCAACCTTTCGGGGCAGGACTATCCGATCAAGCCGGTCGCCGAGATGGAGCGGTTCCTTGCCGGCACGCCTTACGACGGCTTCGTGCTGGCCAAGCCCGTGGAAGCGTGTCAGTGGCACACGGGCGTCGGGCGGTATCTTTACCGGTATTTCGACCTGCCCGACGTGCGGGGCATCTGGCGGCTGCGCCGGCGGCTGCGGAAGCGGCAGGCGGCGCAGATCGAGCGCGGCAACCAATACCCGCGCTTCGCAATTCCCGGAATCCGGCACGGACCGCGCAAGATCGGCGTGCGGCCGCACACCCTCCCGTTCAACAATGACTTTCAGTGCTACTTCGGGTCGGCGTGGTGGACGCTCAACCGCCGCGCGCTGGAGTCGATGTCGCGCACCATCCAGCGCCGGCCCGACGTGGTCCGCCACTACCGCCGGACCCTCTGGGCCGCCACCGAATCGTTCTTCGCCACGCTCGTGCTCAACGATCCGTCGCTGAACATCTGCACGGCCACGGATAAGCGGTTCCTCCTTTGGAGCGACCGCGCCAGCGGTCGTCCGGACGTGCTGACGATCGACCACTGGGACCAGCTCATGGATTCCGACGCCTTCTTCGCCCGCAAGATCGTCGACGCCGACGACGGGGGACTGCTCGACCGTCTCGACCGGCACCTCGGCATCACATAGTGCCTTTTTCATTCAAGATGAAATCGGAACAGTAGAGTCCGGGGCACGATGATCGGCGCCGCCGGACCTCTCAGGACGAGAAACGCGTCGTGGATTCTTCTCTGTGCCGTCCTCCGTGCTCTGCGTGTTCTCCGTAGTTCAAGTTTCTTCATTCGTGTGCATTCGTACAGATTCGAGTCGATTCGTGTTCCGCTTTCTCGCGTCTCTACACCGCTTCCACCAGGATCTTCGCCGCCGCCGACGTGCCCAGGGTGAGCGCGGGATGGTTCTTCGACGTGATCGACACCGCGTCGGCGATGGCGTCTCGATGGCGGACGACCAGCTCGGTGCCGGGCTTTAAGTGATGCCGGTCAACGAACTGGAGAAACGCGGGGTTCTGGTCCATCACCCGCGCGACACGGACGGTTCGGCCTAGGTCACAGTCGACGAGGCTTGCGAGCGTACGCGACGGGAGCTTGCCCCTGCTGCTGGGGATCGGGTCGCCGTGCGGGTCGACGGACGGATACTTCAGCAGTTCGTCGAGCTTGGCCAACACCTTGTCGCTGATCGCGTGCTCGAGCTCTTCGGCCTCCTCGTCAACTTCCGACCAGTCAAGCCCAAGCACCTGGACGAGAAACAGCTCGACGAGCCGGTGCCGGCGGAGCACGTGCAGGGCGAGCTTCTCGCCCTTGGCGCTCAGTCGCACCCCGCCGCGCGGCTCGTAATCGACCAATCCGGACTCGGCCAGCGCCTTGACCATGGCGGTGGCGGTGCCGGGGGTGACGTTCATCGACGCCGCCACCGCGCCCATCGCCACAAGCTCCCCGCCGGCGCGCTGCTGCTCGCCGTAGAGCGTCTTGAGATAGTCCTCGACCGTGCGCGTCGCCATCGTTTTCTAAGATTACCCGCTTGACACCCCTTGGTCCATTCGCATATCCTATTTTGAGTGATCAAAGATATATCTATGCATCATCGAACATTCAGGTTGAGCGCGGCGGCGATGGGCGCGGCGTGGCTGTGCATCGCCGGCGCCGCGCGCGCCGATGAACCCGGCCCGGGGATCGACAAGTCGGGATACACCCTTTTCAATCCCACGCCTCCCGGGCTGATGCGCGACCTGTCGACCGACCGACCGGACACCACCGAAAGCCCCTACACCGTCGACGCCGGCCATGTCCAGATCGAGTCCAGTTTCGTGGACTATACGCGCGATGACGGCGGGAACTTTGACGCCTGGTCCGTCCTCCCGACCAACGTGAAGATCGGACTGACCAACGACATGGACCTTCAGCTGGCCTTCGAACCTTACGTCCGCGAGGAGTTCGAGGGCGGAGACGTCGACGGCTTCGGCGCCGCGCAGTTGCGGCTAAAAGTCAACCTCTGGGGCAACGACGGCGGGGACAGCGCATTCGCGATCATGCCCTTCGTCCAGTTTCCCACGAGCGATGACGATTTCGGCGCGACCGACCACTTCGAAGGCGGCGTGATCTTCCCGCTGGCGATCGCGCTGCCCAACGAATGGGGGCTGGGTTTGATGGCCGAGTTCGATGCCGTGCGCGACGGCGCGGACGAGGATTACGAGCTGCAATTTGTCCACACCGCGACGATCGGGCATGCTATCGTCGGCGATCTCGCGGGCTACCTCGAGTATATCGGCGTCACCGACACCGAAGACGGCACGGGTTACGTCTCTCTCCTTGGCGCGGGCCTGACCTATGGCGTCAATGACGGCGTTCAGCTCGACTGCGGCATCAACGTCGGCCTCAGCGACTCCGCCGACGACTTCAACGTCTTCGCCGGCGTGAGCGTGCGCCACTGAAACGGGAGAGCCATATGAACAGACTCTGGGCCTTTGTCGCCACCCCCTTTCTGGCCGCGCTGTTTGCATTTGCGCCGTTCGGTTGCGACCGCGCCTCCGGCACGGGCAACGGCGGCCCACCCACCCGTTACCCCTACAACGTCGTCACCACCGTCGGCATGGTCCGCGACATCGTCCGGCAGGTCGCGGGGGACAAGGCAACCGTGTCCGGCGTCATCGGATCAGGCGTCGACCCGCACCTGTACAAGCCCACGCGCAGCGACATCGCCACTTTGCTTGAAGCCGACGTCGTCTTCTACTCCGGGCTGATGCTCGAAGGAAAGATGATCGACACCTTCGTCAAGCTCTCGCGCGACGGCAAGCCGGTCTTCGCCGTCACGGAGCGGGTCGATGAATCGTTCCTGCTCTCGCCCCCGGACATGGAGGGGCACCAGGACCCGCACGTGTGGATGGACCCCAAAGGCTGGATGAAAGCCGTCGAGGTCGTCGCCGACTCACTGGCGCAGTACGACCCGGCCAACGCGCCCGAGTACAAGGCGAACGCGGAAAAGTACCTCGCCGATCTGCGCAAGCTGGACGAATACGCGACGAAGTCGCTGGGTTCGATCCCTGAAAAGCAGCGCGTGCTGATCACCGCCCACGACGCCTTCAACTACTTCGGCCGGGCGTACGACATGGAGGTCCGCGGGATTCAGGGGCTTTCGACGGAATCGGAAGCGGGGCTCCAGGATTTGAACAACCTCGTGCAGTTCATCGTCGATCGCGACATCCAAGCCGTGTTCGTCGAGAGCAGCGTGGCGGCGAAGAATGTGCAGGCGCTGATCGACGGCGCCAACGCTCGCGGCAAGACGGTCACGATCGGGGGCACACTTTTCTCTGATGCCATGGGCGCGGAAGGAACCTATGAGGGAACGTACGTCGGGATGATCGACCATAACGTGACGACCATCACGCGGGCGCTGGGCGGCGAGGCGCCGGCAAAAGGGATGCAGGGGAAGCTGCGGTGAAATGATGAATGATGAATGTCGAAGGCCCGAATGGGGCGGCATTTCATTCGTCATTCGGGCTTCGTCATCTGTTCGTCATTCTGGTTTCGACATTCGGGCTTGCTGAGCAACTAAGGTAATGCACGACACAACGCCTCATCCCGTCCCCCGCGCCACCGGCGCCGAGCATCCGGCGAACGCCCCGCTGTCGATCCACGACATGACGGTCGCGTATCACCGCAAGCCCGTGCTGTGGGACGTGGACTACGACGCGCCGGAGGGAAAGCTTATTGGCATCGTCGGGCCCAACGGCGCGGGCAAGTCGACGCTCATCAAGGCGGCCCTGGACCTCGTGCCCGCGGCGTCCGGGCGCGTGCTGATTTACGGCAAGCCGTACAAAAAGCAGCGGCACCTCGTCGGGTACGTCCCGCAGCGCGAGAGCGTGGACTGGGACTTTCCCGTCAGCGCGCTGGACGTGGTGACGATGGGGCGCTACGGCAGGATCGGGTGGTGCCTGCCCGTCACCCGCTCGCACCGCCAGGCGGCGCTGGAGGCGATGGAGCGCGTGGGCATGGCCGACTACGCGAAGCGGCAGATCTCCCAGCTCTCCGGCGGGCAGCAGCAGCGCGTCTTCCTCGCCCGCGCGCTCGTGCAGGACGCGCAGCTCTATTTCATGGACGAACCCTTCGCGGGAGTCGATGCATCCACCGAGAAGGCAATCGTGCAGATCCTCCACGAACTCCGCTCGCGCGGCAAAACCGCCCTCGTCGTTCACCACGACTTGCAGACGGTCCCCGATTACTTCGACCACGTGATTCTCCTCAACATGCGCATCGTCGCCAGCGGACCGACCCAGGACGTGTTCACCAAGGAAAACCTCCACAAGACCTACGGCGGGCGGCTGACGCTCCTCGACGAAGCCGCCGAAGCGCTGGCGGGGAAGAAGCGATGACTTGGCTGGATTCCATCGCGGAGACGGAGCCTTCCAATGTGACACGGGCATCCTGCCCGTGCTTGCCGCACCGGGCTTCAGAGAACTGCGCGATTCGGAACAACGCCACTTCAAGCACGGGCAGGATGCCCGTGTCACGTTGGGCGCTGCTGGCGTTCGGCTTCGCCATGCTGCTGGTCACCCGAGAGACACTCGCCCAATACACCGGCCGGTCGCTCACCGACACCTCGATCCGCATCCCCACCCCCGACGAATTGCTGCGCGTCCTCTCGCTGCGCGATTACAACACGCGCGTCGTCGTGATCGGCACGATGCTGCTGGGATTTGCCGCGGGGACAATCGGGTCGTTCATGCTGCTGCGCAAACGGGCGCTGATGGGCGATGCACTGTCGCATGCGACGCTCCCCGGCATCGGCATGGCGTTCATTTTCGCGACGGCGATCGGCGCCGACGCGAAATCGCTCCCCGTGCTCCTGGCCGGCGCGATCGTCACCGGCGTGGCCGGGGTGCTGTGCATCCTGCTCATCCGCAACTACACGCGCATCAAGGAAGACGCGGCGTTGGGCATCGTCCTGTCCGTCTTCTTCGGGCTGGGCGTGGCCGTGCTTGGGGTCATTCAGAAGATGCGCACGGGCTCGGCCGCGGGCTTGGAATCCTTCATTTACGGGAAGACGGCGTCGATGCTCTCGGGTGATGCGTGGCTTATCGGCATCGCCGCCGCCGTCGTCGCGGTGGCGTGCTTTCTGCTGTTCAAGGAGTTCACGCTGCTGTGCTTCGACGGCGCGTATGCGAAAACCGAAGGCTGGCCGGTGACGCTGCTGGACCTGGCGATGATGGCGATGGTGGTCGCCGTGACGGTCATCGGGCTACAGGCGGTCGGGCTGATTCTGATCATCGCGTTGCTGATCATCCCGCCCGCCGCGGCGCGGTTCTGGACGGACCGGTTGTCGATGATGATCCTCGCCTCATCGGCGATCGGCGCCGCCAGTGGGCTGCTCGGCGCGGCGCTGAGCGCCCTGGTCCCGCGCCTGCCCGCCGGCGCGATCATCGTCGTCGTCGCTAGCGCGATCTTTCTGATCAGCCTGGTCTTCGGCCCCGCGCGCGGGGTGCTGACGCGATATCGCGAGCACCGGCGGCTCAGCCAAAAGGTGTCGCGCCAGCACCTGCTCCGCGCGGTTTACGAGACGGCCGAGCGCGACGACGCCGACCCGCTGGCCACCGGCGTGCCGGTGGAAGCGCTGATGCTCATGCGCTCCTGGTCCGCCGCGGGATTGCGCCGCGCCCTTCGCTCCGCCGAGCGCGACGCGCTGCTGTACGAAGGCTCCGACGATCACTACCGGCTCACCGACGACGGCATCATGGAGGCGACCACCGCCGTGCGCAACCACCGGTTGTGGGAGGCGTACCTCGTGACGCACGCCGACATCGCGCCCAGCCACGTCGACCGCGACGCCGATCAGATCGAGCACGTGCTCGATCGCCAGATGATCAAAAAACTCGAAGCGATCGTGGCGCAGGATCATCCGGACCTGCTCGTCCCGCCGAGCCCGCATGTTCTGGCGGAGAAGAGATGAACCACGGGGAGAACACAGAGAGCACTGAGGAACACAAAAGGAGAAAGCCAATTCAAGCCTCCCTGTTTTCACTTTGTCCCTCTGTGCTCTCCGTGTGCTCCGTGGTTACAGAAGCATTCGAATGAACCCAATCGCATCCATTTTCTGGTCCTGGCAAGTCGACGGTTGGATCGTCGCCGCGGGGGTTCTGTGCGCCATGGCGTGCGCGCTGCTCGGGAACTTCCTCGTGCTCCGCAAGATGAGCATGATGGGCGATGCGATCAGCCACGCCGTTTTGCCCGGGCTTGCGGCGGCGTTTCTCATCACGGGCAGCCGCGACAGCCTTCCGATGTTCATCGGCGCCGCAATCGTCGGGGTGCTGACGGCCGTGCTCACGCAATGGGTCTCGCGCTTCGGAAAAGTCGACGAAAGCGCGTCGATGGGCGTTGTCTTTACGGCGCTGTTCGCGATCGGGTTGATCATGATCGTCCGCGCCGCCGACAAGGTCGATCTTGACCCCGGGTGCGTTCTCTACGGCGCGATGGAAGCGATTCCCGGCGAAGCGTGGCGCGGCGGGATTCCCTCCTCAATCGTGCGCCTGGCCATCGTGCTGGCCGTGAACCTGATCGTCGTGATCGTCTTCTACAAGGAGTTGAAGATCAGCTCCTTCGATCCGGAACTGGCGACGACGCTCGGCATTAATTCGACGTTCATGCACTATCTGCTGATGACGCTCGTCGCGCTGACGACCGTGGCGGCGTTTGAGGTCGTCGGCAGCGTGCTCGTCGTCGCCATGCTGATCGTTCCGGCCGCGGCGGCGCATTTGCTGACCGACCGGCTCAGCTCCATGATCGTCGTCAGCCTGATCCTTGCATTCATCAGCGCCGTCGGCGGGCACGTCGCCGCCATCACCCTCCCGCGCCTGCTCGGCGACCCCGCCATCACCGACACCAACACCGCCGGCATGATGGCCGTCGTCGCGGGGATGCTGTTTACGCTCGCGGCCCTGGCGTCGCCGCGGCACGGGGCGATCAGCAAGATGATTCACCGCACATCGGTCACGCTGCGCGTCGCGCGCGAGGATCTGCTCGGGCTGTTCTACCGCCATGAGGAACAGCACGGCACGGAGCATCCCGCCCCCGCGGCGCAGGTGATGAAGGAAGCCGTCGTCGGGGGACCGGTGCTCGGGCGGGTTGCGCTGCGGACGCTTGTGCGGCGTGACGAGGTCCAGCGATTGAACGGGGGGTATCGGTTGACATCCCGCGGCCGCGATGAAGCGCGGCAGCTCGTCCGCGCGCATCGGCTGTGGGAAGGTTACCTCCAGTCGCACACGACGCTCCCCGTCGACCACCTGCACGCCCCCGCCGAGCGGTTGGAGCACGTCACCAGCCCCGCCATGCGCGAGCAGCTCGCCGGCGACGACGAGCCACAGACCGACCCGCAGGGGAAATCGATCCCGCCGAAGTAGCGAAGTAGCAGCCGACATGGATTGTCGCGCTTTCCGTCCCCGTTCCCGTTGGCGCCGGGTCGTCGGTCATGTCGCGTCGCACGCCTCCCGCGCGTCATCCAACAAAACAACCACCCCCGGCCTTGTGAGCCGGGGGTGGTCTGGACTTGTGAGAAAGTGTCGGGGATTAACCCGCTCTCGCCTGGGAAGGTTAATCCCGTACGAGCCTCATGTACCCTGTCCGCTGCATTACTGCAGGAGCGCCAGGGCGGACTGAGGGGAGGCGTTGGCCTGGCTCAGCACCGTGGTCGCCGCCTGCGCCAGGATCTGGTTCCTGGTGAGATTCGCCGTTTCCTCGGCGAAGTCGGTGTCGCGGATGGCGCTTTCGGCGGAGCTGGCGTTTTCCAGCGCGACGCCCAGGGCGTTGACGGTCGAACCGATTGTGAACCGCTGGAACGCGCCGAGTCGCCCACGGAGCTGGCTGACCTGCTTGATCGACTTGTCGATGACCTTCTGGGCCGTCGTCAGGTTGTCGCTGGTCAGCGAGTTCGTGCCACCCGATCCCAGGCTCGAGAGGTAGCCGTTGGAGTTGTCCCCGAGGCTGCCCGTGGTCACGCTGGCGATGCCGATCGAGGCCTTGTCGCCCTCGGTCACCTTGGAGCCCAGCGCGAAGGTCGCGCCTCCGCCGGTGATGCCGAACGTCGTGCTGCCCGGGAGGTTGAACGCCGTATCGAGGTCGAACTCCGCGTCGAGGTTGCTCGAGCGGTAGCTGACCTTGAGCCCGTCGACCTGCGCCTCGGCGCCGTTGACCGTCACGGCCGCATCGGCGCCCAGATCCTTCGTCGTCGACATGGTGAACGTGCCGGCGATGCCCTTGAGGCTGACGAACTGCGCCGAGCCGAACTCGGTGCTGTTGACGACCAAAGCGGCGCCCGAAACGGTGGCGCTGACGCCGGTCGCTTCTTTAACCGCATTGATGGCGGTCTCGATCGAGGCGACCGTCGTTCCGCTGGCGAAGCTCAACTGCTCCGTGCCGCGGTTGCCCGCGACTTCGATCGTGACCGTCGAGCCCGTGAGCGTGCCGCCCGTGTAGGACAGTTCACCCGTCTCGGCCGAGCTGACGACCTGGACGACGACCGAACCCGTGGCGCCGTCGGGAAGACGGGCGGCGTTGATGCGGAGGTTGTCGATCGACGTGCTCGTGACCGAGCTGGTCGTGTAGTCGTACGAACCGTTCAGGAGCTTGGCGCCCTGGAACGACGTCGACTGCGCGATGCGGTTGATCGTCGAGAGGATCGAGTCGACCTGCAACTGGTTGGCCGCAAGCTCTTCGGTCGACAGCCCGCCGGTGTTGGCCGCCTCGGACACCAGGCTCTGGACTTCCGTCAGCAGCGAGCTGATTTCCGTCAAACCACCCTCGGCGGTTCCGATGATGTTGCTGGCGCGCTCTGCGTTGTCGATGGCCTGGCTGATGCCGGCCTTCTCAGCGCGGAGGTTTTCGCTGACGATCAAACCGGCGGGGTTGTCCGCGCCCTTGTTGATCTTCAGGCCCGTCGAGAGCCGTTCGAGGCTCTGGTTCAGGTTGTTGTTGTTCTTTTTCAGCACGCGCTGAGCGATCAGCGAGCTGACGTTGGTGTTTATCTTGCTCATGGCTTTTCTGTCTTTCCTTGACGAACTGTGTCGCTCAGGCGGCCGGGTGGTCGGGTCTGCGGTCCGACGGTTCGGTGTAGTGCCGTGTTGCGACGGTCATTCCCTTGAAGGCTTTCGCGAGGCAGGTTGAAGGGGGACACAACCTGCCGGCAGCCGTTACCTTGGGAACATCGAAATGGCCCGTCACGCGAAGGGCCTGATGATGTTTCCTATCGACGCATTCGACGACCTCCTTTCTCACAAGTCCGGAACGTCCGTCGGTCGCGCATCCCCAACGAGCGAGCCGCGACAACCGTCTGTTCCCCGTGTCCCCTGAACGCGCAAAGCGCAGGCCGAAGGCACGGATTGAATCCGATTTCGTATCGACGGGGATTCCGGGGTGACTTGAGGTGAGCAAGTGCCGGATTTTCGGCACGTGTTATGGGCCGGAGCGGGTCAAGGCATCCGTTCTTTGAGGAGCAAACGGGTTAAACCGCAACATCAGGTTATCCGCATCGCGTCTTATGGGACGACGCGCCGGCGCGGCGCA
>JBBSLV010000039.1:0-14478 GCA_038233535.1 Tepidisphaerales bacterium
CATCAACTCTCGTCGGCCGCACGGCGCAGGGGCAACTCGCCAAGGGCCAGCCCGTGCTCGAGTCGCAGCTCGCGCCGGAGGGTACGGGCGGCGGGCTGCAAGCGCTCGTCCCGCCCGGCATGAGAGCAATGACCATCGAAGTGAACGAGTTCAGCAGCGTGGGCGGGATGATCAGGCCGGGGTCGCGCGTTGACATCATCTCGACGATGCAGAACCCGCGCCTGAACGAGAGCATGAGCCGCACCATCGCGCAGAACGTGCTCGTCAAGGCGGTCGGTCAGGAGACCGGCCGCCTCGACGACAAGGGCGAGGAGCAGAAGGTTCCCAAAAGCGTGACGCTGCTCGTCTCGTCGAAGCAGGCGGAGTCGATTCAGCTCAGCACCATCTCGGGGCGTCCGTGGCTCGTGCTCCGCGGGAACAGCGATAACGCGATCGCCACCCTGGGCGGCACGACGCTGGCGGAGCTGCGCGGCGCGGCCCCGGGCATCGCGCGGGACATGTTCGCCGCCTTGAGAAACGCACGGCCGGCGCCGGTGCAATCGGCGATGTCGTCGGTGAATCCGTCGACGCAGCCGGTCGCGTCGCAGCCGGGGAACTGGGCGCCGGCGCGATCGGTGCACGTGATTCGGAACACGGTGGAGTCAACGGTCTCCGTCGCGCCGACCATTCCGCCGCGCGAAACCATCACCAGCGCGACAATCGAGCCGTAACGGCGTCCCGCACGAGACGGACGAGACGCCAACCATCTGAAGACAGGGAGCGACGCGATGCGTTCGAGGAATCACAACAACGGCCTGCCGCTGTCCGCCGTCGGGGCGGGGGTGCTGCTGCTGGCGGCCCTGACCGGCAGCGCCGCCGCGCAGGCGACGCGCCCGGCAGCCGACCCCGGCGCCACGACGCGCATCATCACGCCCGGCATCGTCAACAGCGGGCGGATCAATCTCGCGGCCAACAAGAGCGTCGTCGTCACGACCACCGTCCCCTACAAGCGCATCAACATCGCCCAGCCCGACGTCGCCGACTTCAACGCGATCGGTGATAAGACCATCCTGCTTACGGCCAAGCGTGCCGGCACGACGCAGTTGATCGTCTGGGACGACGCCGAGCGCAGCGAGATCGTGGACGTGACCGTCACGCTGGACACCACGGCGCTGGCGGATGAGATCCGCGCGATGTTCCCCGAGTCAAGAATCGAGATCAGCAGCAGCGGGGCGGGCACGGTGGCGCTTCGCGGCCGGGCAAAGAATCTTCTGGAAGCCAAGCAGATGGTCCAGCTCGCGACGCCGCACGCGCCGCGGGTGATGAACTTCATCGACGTGGCCGGCGGGCAGCAGGTTCTGCTTCAGGTGAAGTTTGCCGAGGTGTCGCGCACCGCGACAAACGCGCTGGGCGTCAACCTCGGCTACACCGACGGCAACAGCTTCGCGGGCAGCAACGTGGGGCAGGTCAGCCCCCTGGGGATCCAGGAATTTCAGGACGAGTCGACCGGCTTGGGCGTGCCCAGCCCGACGGCCGCCGTCAGCCTCTTTGGCCGCGCGAGCCTGGGCAGCACGGAACTCGGATACTTCATCTCCGCGCTGCGGCAGAACAATCTGCTGCGCGTGTTGGCCGAGCCGAACCTGATCGCGATCAGCGGGCAGGAAGCGGAATTCCTGGCCGGCGGGGAGTTCCCCGTGCCGGTCCCGCAGGCGGGCACGGGCGGGGAATCGACGATCACCATCGAGTACCGCGAATTCGGGGTGAAGCTGAAGTTCCTCCCCGTCGTCCTGGGCGACGGCCGCATCCGGCTGAAGGTGTCGCCGGAGGTGAGTGACCTCGATTTTTCGTCGGGCGTCCGCATCGCCGGCACACAGGTGCCGGGGTTGCGCAAGCGAAATCTTACGACGACCATTGAATTGCACGAGGGCCAGACGTTCGCCGTCGCGGGGCTGCTGGACAGCAGCGTGTCGGCGAGCAAGGACGTCACGCCGCTGCTGGGCGACCTGCCGATCGTCGGCGCGTTGTTCCGGTCGGTGCGCTACCAGCGTCGCGAGACGGAGCTGGTCGTGCTCGTCACGCCCCACCTCGTTGAAGCGATGAACCCCGACCAGGTGCCCGCGGCGCCGGGGGAGAACTGGCGTCACCCGACCGAGGCCGAGCTGTTCTGGGATCGCGACCTCGGCGGGGACCGTCCCAGCGCCGACAACGCCACCGTCACCGCCGCCGCGGGTCCGCCTCCGAAGTTCCGCGGAAGCTATGGCTTCACCCCGGCGCCCGAGCGGGAGCTTGCCACGACGGAGAACGAGTAGCCGTCACACACGCCGGAGCGGCGCGAATAGAGCGAGATCTTTCATGCAAGCACAGTTGACCAGCATCATCGTGGACGCCGACAGCGCCAACCGGCAGGAGCTGGCGGGCTTCCTTGCGCACTTCGGCGTGAACGTGATCGCGCAGTTCCCGACGCCCCAGACGCTCCCGACCCAACTGTCGCGCGCTGATGCGCCGCAGGTGGTCATCATCAACCTCGACCCCGGCGCCCACGAATCGCTGAAGAAGATCGGCCACCTCCCGCGGCAGTTCCCGAACATCAGCTTCTTCCTCATGAGCCAGGTGCTCGACGCGAACCTGCTGATGGAGGCGATGCACCTGGGGGTGAAGGAATTCATCCCGCTCCCGGTGGCCGAGGAGAAGTTCGGCGCCGCCATCGAGCGCGTCGCCAACCAGCACGGCATGACCAAGCGTGCGCGGCTCATTCACGTCGTTCCAACGATCGGCGGATGCGGGTCGACCACGGTCGCCTGCAACCTCGCCGCGTCGCTGGCCAGGCACGGGAAGACGGCGCTGGTCGACCTGGACCTGATGCGCGGGGGGGTGGGCGGGTCGTTCGACATCCGCCCGCGCTACACAATCGCCGACGTGATGGACTCGGCCGACAAGGTCGACCGGCAGTTGCTCGACAACGCGCTGACCGTGCACCAGGCCAGCCAGGTCGCCGTCCTCACGCGGCCCGACCTGCCCGAAGACACGCAGCGCGTGAACCACGCCGGCCTTCAGCGGCTGCTCATGGTGCTCGGTCGGATGTTCGACTACGTCGTCGTCGATTCGATGATGAGCATCTCGCCGCTGTACGCCAGCGTGCTGAAGGAGGCGACGGTGAACCTCGTCGTCATGCAGCTCAACGTTCCCAGCGCGAAGAACGCCGAGCGGTTTGTTGGCGCGATGCGGCGGATGGGCATCGAGGCGAGCCGCATCCAGATCGTCGTCAACCGATTCGTGAAAAAAGGCTGGGACATCGAGCCCGAAGAGGTCGAACGCGCCCTGGGGCTGAAGATCGGCTGGGCCGTGCCCAACGACTTCAAGAACGCGATCGCGGCGATCAACTATGGCGAGCCGGTCGTTCTGCGGGCGCCAAAGTCTGAGATGAGCACGAGCCGGATCGGCCTAGCCAATTCACGGGCTGCGACGCCCAACGCGTCGCGTAATGCGGCATGAGTATTTCCCCCCTCGCCCGGTACTCCCGGAGAGGGCTGGGGTGAGGGTGATTTTGAACGTCCATCGCCGTCGGTAGGACGAAATTACCCTCATCCCAGCCTTCTCCCGGAGTACCGGGAGAAGGGATCAGAGACGAGGTTCTTCAAGATGGGTCTGTTCACGAAATCCATGCCCGCGCCCGCTCCGACGACGCCTGTGGCTGTCCCGCAGCCGTCGCCGTCCATTTTCGCGTCGTCGGACGGATCGGACATCGTCCCCCCGCCCGTGATGTTCGCCGCGGCGCTCCCGCCGCGACCGGTGGAGCCGGTGGTGTCGGCCGAGCGGCAGTTGTACTTCCAGCAGCTCAAGGTCCGCATCCACCAGCAGCTCGTCGAGCGGTTGGACGTGCAGAACCTTCGCGCCCTGCCGGCCGAGACCGTTCGCGGCGAAGTCCGAACGCTCATCAAGGAACTGTGCACGAGCGAGCGGGGGCTGCTCAGCGGGTCCGATCAGGAACGGCTGATGGACGACGTCATGGACGAGACGTTCGGGCTCGGCCCGCTTGAAACGCTGCTGAAAGACCCAACGATCTCCGACATCCTCGTCAACCGGTTCGATCGCATCTACGTCGAGCGCCGCGGGCGATTGGAAATGTCGGACGTGCGGTTCCGCGACAACGCACACTTGCGGCAGATCATCGACCGCATCGTCGCGCAGATCGGCCGGCGGGTCGATGAGATCAGCCCGATGGTCGACGCGCGACTGTCGGACGGAAGCCGTGTGAACGCGATCATCCCCCCGCTGGCGCTGGACGGGCCGGCCATGAGCATCCGGCGCTTCGGCGCCAAGCCGTTGCAACTGGAGGATCTCATCCGCACGGGCGCGTTCCCGCCCGCCGTCATGGATTTCCTCTCCGCCGCCGTGCAGGCGCGGGTCAACGTCCTGATCTCCGGGGGCACGGGCTCGGGCAAGACGACGCTGCTCAACTGCCTCTCGCGCTACATCCCCGCGCACGAGCGCGTGATCACGATCGAGGACGCCGCGGAGTTGCAGATGCAGCAGCCGCACGTCGTGCGGCTGGAGACGCGCCCGAGCAACATCGAGGGCAAGGGCGAAGTCACGCAGCGCGACCTCGTGAAGAACTGCCTCCGCATGCGCCCCGACCGGATCATCGTCGGTGAAACGCGCGGCCCCGAGGCGCTGGACATGCTCCAGGCAATGAACACCGGACACGAGGGCTCGATGACCACCGTTCACGCCAACAACACGCGCGAAGCGCTGGGGCGGTTGGAGATCATGATCGCGATGGCCGGCTACGAAATCCCCATGCGCGCGCTGCGGCAGCAGATCGCCGGGGCGATCCAGATCGTCGTGCAGGTTTCGCGGCTGCCCGGGGGCAAGCGCAAGGTCACGCGCGTCAGCGAGATCACGGGCATGGAAGGCGAGCAGATCCAGATGCACGACATCTTCTCGTACGAGCAGAAGGGCGTCGACGACGGTGGGAACGCCGTCGGCACGTTCACCGTTTGCGGCATCCGCCCGCGCTGCTGCGAGAAAATCGAAAGCCGCGGCATCATGCTGCCCGGCGACCTGTTCATGCGGCGGGAGATCAACGGGCTTTGACCATCATGGACGGACTCCTGCTTCCCATCCTCGTCGCCGTGGCCGTCGCCCTGCCGGTGTACGGCGGGGTGCGCATCATTGCCGCCTTGCTCGACTCCGAGCGGAAGAAGCTCAAGAGCCGGTTGACGGCCTCGGCGACGACGTCAATGGACGCGCACTCCGCGTCGGCCATGGGCGGGAGGGGTGTGGCGCACACCGGCAGCGTGACGAACAAGGTCGTCGAGGTGGACCCGGTGTCGGCGGTGCTCATACGATTTGTGCCGCTGGCGAGGCTGAACGCGCGGCTCACGCAGGCGTATCCTGATGCATCGCTGGCGATGTTCCTCGGGTTCTCATTGGGTTGCGGGTTCGTGGGGCTTCTTTTGGCGATGCTCGTGTTCACCTCCGTCCCGCTGGCGCTCGTCGGCGCGGCGGCCGGGTGCGCGACGCCGTTTCTGGCACTGACCGCCCGGCGCGCCCGACGGCAGCGGGCGCTGGGCGATCAACTCCCCGAAGCCCTCGATTTCCTCTCGCGCGTCCTCAAGGCCGGCCACAGCTTCAGCACGGGATTGCAGATGATGGGCGACGAGCTGCCCAAGCCGCTGGCCGTCGAGTTCCGAAGGGCGTACGACCAGCACGCCTTCGGGCAGAGCGTCGAGGACGCGCTGAAGGACATGGCCCGGCGCGTCCAGTCGACCGACTTCGCCTTCTTCGTCACGGCGGTGCTCATTCAGCGGCAGACGGGCGGCGATCTGTCGGAAGTCCTGAAGAATATCAGCGGCATGATCCGCAACCGCGTCCGCCTCCAGCAGCACGTGAAGGCCAAGACCGCGGAAGGGCGGCTGACGGGGTACGTGCTCGTCGCGTTCCCGCTCGTGATGTTCGTGCTCCTCTCGGTCATGAACCCGCGATACGCCCACACGCTGACGGGCACCCCGACGGGCCACAAGCTGCTGGGCATCGCCTTCACGCTTCAGATGCTCGGCATGTACGCGATCCGGAAGATCACGACGATCAAGGTGTAGAGAGAGACCGCATGGACCAATTGGCCTTCATCCTCTGCGTGTTCGGCGCCGTCTCGGCCGTCGCGTATTTCGTGGCCGCGCAATTCACCGGCACGTCGGACGGGGAGCGGCTCCGCAGCCGGCTTGCGCCGCGCGTGACGCTGCCCGCGGGCGTCGCGATGCCGGCATCGAGCGTCGTGCCGTTCCTCCAGCGCATCGGGCAGGCGGCCGCTGAGCCGTTCATGCCGGCGACGCGCGAGAAGCAGTCCAGCCTGCGCCGCAACCTCGCCAGGGCCGGCATCTACGCGCCCGCCGCCGTGCGCCTGATCACCGGCGGGAAGGTCATCTTCCTGTGTCTGGGGCTGGCCGTGGGGTACTTCGCCGGCATCGCCAGCGGCTATGTGATCCTTGGCATCTCCGGCGGCGGGCTGCTGGGGTACGTGCTGCCCAACCTGTGGCTACGCATGAAGATCAAGGCGAACCAGAAGGGTCTCACCCACGCGCTGCCCGATGGGCTGGATCTGATGGTCGTATGCGTGGAGGCGGGGCTGACGATCGACTCGGCCATGCAGCGCGTTGGCCAAGAGCTGGCGCTGGCGCATCCGGCGCTGAGCCGCGAATTGGGCATCGCGCACATGGAGACGCGCGTGGGGCTGAGCCGGGCCGAATCGTTGAAGAACCTCGGGAACCGGACGGGCAACGGTCCGCTGCACTCGCTGGCGTCGATGCTCACACAGGCCGACCGGTTCGGCACGAGCATCGCCCAGGCGCTGCGCGTGCACGCCGACTCGCTCCGCGCCGCCCGCCAGCACGCCGCCGAGGAGCAGGCCGCCAAGGCGTCGGTCAAAATGAGCTTCCCCCTCGTTTTGTTCATTTTCCCCGCCACCTTCATCATCATGGCCGGGCCGACGATCGTGGACATGATGAGCAGCGAATTGTTCAAATAGGCGGAGCCATTTTGCGAAAGAGATTGATATGAAGCTTGTAATAACATTGACGTTCGCGGCGCTCATGGTTGTCACCGGGTGTGCCGAGCACAGGGAGCCGACGACGGAGTTCCCTGAGGAAGGCTCGTTCCGCCCGCACCAGCGCATGGCCGACATTCAGCGCGCCAATGGCGCCCGCGCTGACGGCAACTTGTACGCCGTCCACTTCACGGACGATGCGCTGAACTCGCTGGGCCGAAGCAAGCTCGACGCGATGCTCCGCGACGAAGAATCCATCCGCCCGCTCACGGTCCACATGGCCTCGACGCCCGACCGTGCCGCGCTGCTGCGCCGCATCGAGTCCGTCACCGCGTACCTGAAGGACAACGGGCTGCCCGATCAGCAAATGAAGTTCGTGTCGGACTTAAACGACGCATCGTACCACCCCAGCGCCCCGGCCCTGGCGAACCTCCGCAAGACCGACACGGGTGAGTCGGCCGATGCCGACGCCGCCCCCTCCCCCGCTACGGGCTTCGGCGGCAGCGGCGGAATCCTGATCAAGTAATGCGCGAACGAATGAATGCCTTCTCTATTCGCAGGCGACGATTCTACGGCTTTACCCCGCGATAACAGATGCACACGCCGAACGTCATCTCGTGCTGCTCGACGTCGGCAAAACTCGCATCGCGCATCATCCCCATCATCTGCTCGCGGCCGATGAACGTGTTCACGCTTTCGGGCAAATACTTGTACGCCCCGGTCTTGTCTCCGCTGATCAGCGTCGCCGTCCGCGGGAGGACTTGGCGGAAGTAGAAGTTGTACATGCCGCGCAGCACGGGATTCGTCGGGAGCGAGAATTCGAGGATGATGAGGCGCCCGCCGGGCCGGAGCACGCGACAAAACTCGCGGATCGCCGCGGCGGGATCCTGCACGTTGCGGATGCCGAAGGCGATGGAGACGACGTCGGCGGAAGCATCGGGGAGGGGGAGGGATTGGGCGTCGCCGTTTATGAAGCGACACGGCGTCTTCGCTTCCGTCTCTCTACGTGCAGCCTTCTCGACCGCTTTCGGCAGCATTTCAAACGTAAAGTCGATCCCGAGAATCCGCCCGGCCAGCCGCGAAGGGGAGAACAGATGGAACGCCTCTTTGGCGAACGCGATGCTCAGATCACCGGTGCCACACGCGACGTCGACAACATCCTCGCCCCATCGCAATCCCGCCAGCTTCACCGCCTTCCGCCGCCAGCGCTGGTCCATCCACAAACTGTGCAGCCGGTTGTTCAGGTCGTAACTCGGCGCGATGGCGGCGAACATCTTCTGGACGCGCTGCCGCTTGTCGCGCACGTGGTGCGGGTCGCGGAGCAGGGCGTCGTTCCAGGCGAGGGAGTCATCTTGCGGGGGCATGGTGTGTTCGGATTATAGAGGATCGTTCCGTGCAGTGCGTCGTTTGGGAAGGATGACGCTCCGTGGGCAGGGGTGAAGCGAACCCGCCGCAAGCGGCGGGGCTAAACGGGGGCGCTGAGCGCGGGCGTCGCATCGTGTTCCGCGCGCCGCTACCATCTCCCCCCGCGTGAGCAGTGTTGCCCTCGAACCCCGTACGTTTCGTGACACGACGTCGCCCCTGAACCGCGTCGGAACGAGTCGGGGGGCTTCGTTGCTGATTCTTTTCGCGCTGGCCGCGCTGGTGGTCGCGCCGGGGATGATGCGCGGGCGATTGTTCCCGCGCCCCACCCCCTACGTCGCGACAATGCAGTACGCGGTTGAGCGCTTACGCGCCGGCGAACTCCCCCGGTGGAACCCGCACGAGCAGTTCGGTCAGCCCGTCGCGCGCGACGGGCGATCCGCGCTGTGGTATCCGGCGACGCTCCTGCACCTGGTTCTTCCGCAGGGCTTGGCATGGCACGCAATTGCGATTCTGCACCTGTGGCTCGCCGGGTGCGGCGCGTGGATGCTCGCCGGCCGCTACGGATTGGAGCCCGTCCCGCGCCTCATGTCCGGTGCGGCGTACATGCTTTGCGGCATGAGCGTGCTGGGGCTGGAATCGGCGCAGGCGAACGTGCTCGTCTGGCTCCCGTGGGCGGCGCTGGCGGTCGAGCGGCTGAGCGAGCGCGTCACCGCCACGCGCATCCTGCTGGCGTCGCTCGTGCTGACGGTTCAATTCCTCGGCGGCGATCTGTTCGCGTCGGGGGCACTGGTGATCACGTGCGCGCTGGCGCTGCTCATCCGCGCGTTCTGGATCGGCCCGAAGCGCTGGCTCGCCGCGATCATCGCGGCGGGGCTGGCGCTGGTCATCGCGGTCGCGGCGTCGGCGGTGCAGTGGTTGCCCGTCGTCTGGCCGTGGCGGGCGACGCCGCTGGCGGCGCTTGCCGGCCTTCCGCGGCTATGGCCGTGGGGAATGCAGCCTTTTCTGCATGACGCGACGGCGCCGGCGCTGTTCGGCACGATTCCGGCTGCGCTGGCGGTCATCGCGGTCATGTCCGGGCGCCGTCCGCGCGCGGTCGTGCTGTGGGCGGGAATCGGCGTAACGCTGACGGTCGCCATCGTCGCGCTTCATGTGTGGGATCACGCGCTGCCCGCAACGCTGCCGCCTCCGCACGTGCTGACGGTGGGGGTATGCCTCGCCGTGGCGATACTGGCGGGGTTCGGCATTGAGACGATCGTCGCCCTCGCCGCGGAAACTGCGGCGCGGCTGCGCGGGAAACTGTTGCTCGTTGCCGCCGCGATCGGTGTGATGGCGGTCGTCGTCACGACGGCGTTCATCGGGACGGGCGAGGATGCTGGATCAACCGAATCGATCGTGCACGCCGCGCGGTTGCTCGTCGC
Organism: Tepidisphaerales bacterium; assembly: GCA_038233535.1. Lineage (GTDB taxonomy): Bacteria > Planctomycetota > Phycisphaerae > Tepidisphaerales > Tepidisphaeraceae > DASYWJ01. The sequence goes on from JBBSLV010000039.1 coordinate 9,805, forward strand.
CGCCGCCATGGTGTGCGCCGCGGCTCTTGTCGTGCGGTCGCACGAGCTGCCGCAGTGGCGCTCGCGCGGGTGGCCGTGGATCGTGCTGGCATGTGTCGAATTGCTCGCGTTCGCACTGCCCGCCACGCGCGGCGTGACGATCCGTAGTCTCGCCGACGCCGGCGACGTCGCGTCGTTCTTCCGCTCGCGACGGGAGCCTGGGCGATTCATCGAAGCGAGCGGGCGATTGCCCGTCGCGTTCGCCACGTGGCAAACATTGGAAGACGCCGGCGGCGCCGGACGCGGCTCGCCGCGGCACGAGGCATGGTCGACGGCGGCGCTGGCGTCGGGGGGTCGCAACGGGTCGGACGTGCTGCGCGTCGCCAACGTGCGATACCTCGTCGCCGACACCGACGCCCCCGCGCCGCCTCCCCCGTGGCGGGCGGCGCATCGCAGCGGGCCGCTCACGATCTACGCTGACGCCGAACCGCTCCCGCGCGCGTGGGTGGCGCCGGAAGGCCGGCGGGTCGCGTCGCCGGGGTTGGCGCTGGAGCCGCTGGCGTCGACGCAGCCGGTGGACCCGCGTCGCGTCGCGCTGCTCGACGACGCGGGCGTCGATCCCGTCGACCGCGCGCTCATCGCGCGGCGGCCGGACTACTGGAGCAAACCGGTTGATGAAGCAACCACCGGAGCGGCGGCATACGCTTCGCCGTCGCCCGAAGAAGTGGTCGTCCGGTTGCCGCTGGGCGAGGGGGGGTGGCTGGTGGTCTCCGACGCATTCGCATCCGGCTGGCGCGCGACGATCGACGGCCGGCGTGAACCGCTCATCGCCGCGTTCGGCGCGTTTCGCGCGGTGCAGATTCCGCCCGGCGCCGCGGAGGCGAGGTTCCGCTACGCGCCGCCGGAATGGCAGTACGCGCTGCTCACCAGCGCCGCCGGCGCCGGAGTGATGCTCCTCCTGCTCGCATGGTCGCTGCTGCGCCCCCGGCAACAGTCGACGGAGCCGCCGTGGTGATCGGTCCGGCGATGATTACCGCCGCGGATACTCGTCCAACTCTTCCTCGTCGCCCCGCAGATCGTTCAGCAGGTCGACGAAATCCGCGTCATCCAGCTCGAACCAGTCCGGGATGGCGGCGGATGCGCAGTTGCGGCGCTGGGCGAGGGCGGCGCGGATCTTGGCGCGCAGGTCGGGGTCGGCGATCTCGCGAATGCGCACCATGTGATCAACCCTCCATCGCCGCGATCGCGCGGCGCAGGTTTGCGCGGGCGGCTTGCTCGAACCGGTTGAAGAAGACGTCGGTGTGATAAATCCGCGGGCGCGCAATGAACCGCCGCAGGATCTCGGCGCGCGACCGGCGATATGTCGCGTCATCCACGTGCGCGAACTCGCACCGGATGTTCCGCCCGTTCTCGTCGAACAGTTCCGCCGGCGCGCCCAGCGATGCGAGGTCCGTATCGACCATCAACTGCCCGGCGATGTCCGCAGGCGCTGTGTTGTGCCGCGTAAGCCCGATCAGCCGGCCGACCTCGCGACGGAACCGTTCATCCGCACCGAGCCGGCGCAGCGCCGCCTCGGCGTATTCCGCCGACGCGCCTTCGTTGTCGCTTCCGCGCGGGTTGTAGATCACGTCGTGGAACCACAGGGCCGCCTCGATCGCGTCGGGGTCCGGAGCCAGATGCCGGATGCGGTCGAACTCGTGCAGGCAGTCGGCGATGTGGGCGAGGTTGTGGTATCCTCGGTGCGGCTCGCGGTAATGACGGACGAGGTGTTCGAACTCGCGATGATGCCCCTGCGGCGCCCCCATCCCGCGGAAGAGGGCGTCCCATCGGCTGTGCAGGTTGGCGAGGTCGTGGGGCATGCGCCGCCGGCCACTAAAGGCCGTACTCCTTCCACCGCCGGGCGACGAAATCCTGCGTCTTCTGGTCCATCTCCAATTCCTTCGGCCAGGTCCGCACCTTTCCCTCGGCGGGTAGCTTCACCGTCGCGTCGAAGCCAATCTTGCTGCCGGCGCCGAGGTCCGGGCTTGCGTGGTCAAGGATGTCGACGGGGCCGTGGACGATCTCCATGTCTCTTGCGGGGTCGCAGTTGCTGAACAGGTGGAACAGCACGTCCTGCTCGCTGTGAACGTCTACGTGCTCGTCGACGACGACAATGAACTTGGTGAACGCCATCTGCCCCGCGCCCCAGATGCTGTGCATCACGCGGCGGGCCTGGAAGGGATACTCCTTCTTGATCTTCACGAACGCGCAGTTGTGGAACACGCCGGAGATCGGGAGCGAATAATCGACGATGTCGGGGATGAGCATCTTCAGCAAAGGGAGGAAGACGCGCTCGGTGGCCTTGCCCAGGTAATAGTCCTCCATCGGCGGCTTGCCGACGATCGTCGTGGGATAGATCGCGTTCTTGCGCATCGTGATGGCGGTGACGTGGAAGGCGGGGTACCAGTCGGCGAGGGAATAAAAACCCGTGTGGTCGCCGAAGGGGCCTTCGAGGAGTTTCTGCGCGGGATCGACGTACCCCTCGATAACGATCTCGCTGTTGGCGGGGACCTGCATGTCGATCGTTTTGCACTGCACGAGCTCGATGCCCGTGCCATTGAGGAAGCCGGCGAAGAGGTGCTCCTCGACGCCCGGCGGGAGCGGGGCGGTGGCGGCGAAGGGGAGGACGCTCTCGCCGCCCAGCGCGATGGCGAGCGGCATCTTTTCGCCCTTGCGCTGCCACAGTCGAAAATGGCGGGCGCCGTCGTGGTGCATGTGCCAGTGCATGGCTGCCAGGCGCGGGCCGAACTGCTGCACGCGGTACATGCCGATGTTGCGCTCGTGCGTGTCGGGGTTGCGGGTGTGGATGCCGCCTAGGGTGATGTATTTACCGGTGCCGGATTGGGACGTGGCCGCTGAAGCGGCCGCCGCCGCGTCGAAGACTTGTCCGGACTTCAGGTCACCGTCCAAAGGCCAGCATTGGATGATCGGGAGCTTCGTCAGGTCGGCCTTCTCGCCTTCCCAGACGATTTCCTGACAGATGCCATTCCGCACGATTTTTGGCGGAAACGACGCCATCTTGATCAGGTCCGGCAGCCGTTTCATCTTCTCGATGAGCGTCGTCGGAATTTCCGGCTTCACGAGCTGCTGCACGCGCTCGGCCAAACCATCGAGCGATTCGCTGCCCAGCGCCTTGTTGATGCGCCAGTAACTGCCGAACGTGTTGATGGCGATGGGGATGTCGGCCCCCCCCTGACCCTCGACATTCTCGAACAATAGCGCCTTCCCCCCAAGGGCGGCGGCCGGGTTGCGGTCTCGCTCCTTGTGCCCGTGCGGGGCGACCGTCTTGCAGACGCGATCGCAGACCTCGGCGATCTCCAGAACAGGATTCACGCGCGTCGTCACGCGCGCCAGCTCACCCTCCCGTTCGAGAAGCTGAAGAAAATCCGACAGCGTGGCGGTGGTCATGGCGACGGATGGTAAGCATCATCGCGCGCTGTCGCCACACGCGCAAAGAATAGACCACGAATCGACACGAATCTTCACGAATGCACACGAATGAAATGCAATCCAATTCAATCCAATTCTCTTTGATCTGATTCGTGTCGATTCGTGTTCCCATTCTATTTCTTCTTCGAGAGCAGGCGCACCCCGTCGATCACCATTCGCTTGTCGATCGACTTGCACATGTCGTAGATCGTCAACGCCGCGACGGAAACCGCGGTGAGCGCTTCCATCTCAACCCCCGTCTTCCCCGTGATGCGCGTGGTCGCTTCGATGCGCACCCGATCCGATTGCACCTCGAACGCGATGGCGACGCTCTCGATCCCCAGCGGGTGACACAGCGGGATCAGCTCCCCGCACTTTTTGGCGCCCATGATCCCCGCGATGCGCGCGGCGGCGAAGACGTCGCCCTTGGGGACGTCGCCCGCCGCGATGGTTTCGAGCGTCGCGGCACCGAGCGTGATAAATCCCTCGGCGACGGCTTGGCGGGCGGTGACGGGCTTGTGCCCGACGTCGACCATCATCGCGCGGCCATGGTCGTCTAGGTGCGTCAGCTTCGAGGCGGCGGCGGAGTTATTGGACATGACGGTATTCTATCCGCGGTCGCGGAGGTTGGGTTCTGCGCAGGGTGAATCGGCGTCACCGATTGGGGAATCGGCGTCACCGATTGGGGAGTTGGCGTCGCCGATTGGGGAGTTGGAGTTGGCGTCGCCGATTGGGGAATCGGCGTGACCGATTGGGGAGTTGGCGCCGCCAACTGGGGAATTGGCGTCCGATGTGCCCTGATGGCTCACACCCACGACCTGCGCAGTTCCGCTATCTGCTTGCACGACGTCAGCAGTGGCTCGACGTCCGATAGCCCCAGCATCGTCGCGGCGTCGCTCCTGGCGTTTCGCGGGTCCGGGTGACATTCGAGGAACACCCCATCGACTCCCGCGGCGACGGCGGCGCGGGCGAGCATCGGGGAAAACTGCGGGTTCCCGCCGGAACTGTTGCCCAGCCCGGCGGGTTGCTGCGTGCTGTGGGTGATGTCGAAGCAGACGGGGACGCCAAAATCCTTCATGATCGGCAAGGCGGTGAAGTCGTTGACGAGGCGGTTGTAGCCGAAGAACGTGCCCCGCTCGGTGAGGATGATCCGGTCGTTGCCGGCGGACTTCACCTTCTCCACGGCGTTGCCCATCTCCGCCGGGCTCATGAACTGGCCCTTCTTGA